>USQV01000009.1 GCA_900556965.1 uncultured Clostridium sp. | reverse complement strand
CACCGCTTAGTGCTCCGCGCACTTGAAGCGGGGGAATGCTTATCTGCGTTCAAAATCGTAAAAATTTTCAATTTTTGAAACCAAGTTCCCTTCTCATACAAGCATCACCCATTTACAGTTATCCTGATAAAAGATCAGGCGAAATTCCCGGTTCAAGCCACCGATGATCGCCTTGCAGCCATATTCCCGACTTGGGATCCCGCAGTATTTCTTTTCTTCGGTGTAATTTACAACAATATCCGTCACCGTCTGGATCGTGCCGCTGTCATCCTCAAACTTAAAATAGCGTGGCATAGTTTTTCCGGTTGAGGTAAACCACGTCATACACGCAATTTCATATCGGGTTCCCTTCGGTACGCCTCCATCTGTTTCGATTCCATATTTTGTTGCATCCGCAAACCCTGCCACGCTGTATCAACTCCCTCTCTATAGTATCTTCTCTTTGGAATAATCCACGGTACGCTTTTCACGACTCACCCCGCCGCCCATGTGATCAATCCATTCTTTCTCGGATTCGGGTAAAAAGCATGCTCTTTTTATGCTATCTGCTCCGTATCTCTTACGGATCTCATCTACTGCCACTTCCATTTTATGAACCTTTTCATAATTGATCCGCTCAAATAATTGGATCTGGCGGTAGGAATCCGCCGATACACGGCCTGTATGGATCCCGAGATGTCGAAGCGGCGTGCCGTCCCACAGCTCATCAAAGCACCTGCAGGCGGCTTCATAAATCTCCAAGGTCAGATCCGTTGGCAAGGATAAGGTGATTTGATGTCCGTAAAACTGCAGGTTCCAGTCACGGAGGCTGATCGATACGACTCCGATCTTTACTCCATCTGCCCGTAGTCTTGCGGAAACAGTTTCCGCGAGGGATAATAAATATTGCTTTGCCGTCTCCCTGTCTGTGACATCTCTCGGTGTTGTAAGAGAATTTCCATATCCCTTAGCGGGCGGCGGCACATTGACTACCTCTGATCCGTCGATCCCATTTGCATATTGCCAGATCAATACCCCCTGCGATTTCATAAAGGATCGGAGGATCGCAGGATCCATAGCTGCCAGCTCCCCAATGGTAAAGATTCCAAGCTCACATAGGCGCCGTTTAGAGCTGTGTCCCACATAAAACAGCTCTCCGACCGGAAGCGGCCACATTTTTTCCCTGATTTCCGACTTCCATAAGGTATGGACCCGGTCAGGTTTTTCAAAGTCTGATGCCATCTTAGCCAGCAGCTTGTTCTCTGAAATTCCGATATTCACGGTAAAGCCCAGCTCCCTTCTGACCCTGTCTTTTATCTTATATGCAGTCTGAACCGGATCTGCACAGCATCCCGTCATATCCAGAAAGGCCTCGTCAATACTGTACTGCTCAATCCGGTCAGAATACTCTCCCAACAACTTTAACAACGCCTTTGAGGATCGGTTATACAGGTCATAGTTGGGCGGTACAAGGATCAGTCCCGGACATTTCTGCTTTGCCGATACCACGGTTTCTCCCGTATGGATCTTATATTTTTTTGCAGGAATCGACTTTGCAAGGATAATTCCGTGACGCTTCTCCTGATCTCCTCCCACCGCACTCACCAGATCCCGCAGATCCTGAGTACCCCCTAAATGGTGGATCCGATAGCAGGCCTCCCATGATAAAAATGCAGAATTTACATCTATATGAAAAATGACCCGCCTCATAGCTCCACCGCCTTTCGTTCGCTCGAACGTTTGTTCTGGTTTTATTGTAATCCCCTCACATCAGAATGTCAAGTCCTGTACGGTCAAACTTCTTACCAATTGAATCCATATATAAATTTTCGTGAAACTATAAGGTTGTCTAATGTGGTTGCTAACCGGCTTATATCTAAGCAGGCAAAGGCCTTATTTTATGCATACTGCCCAAAAAATCGTGAATGTAAAATCTTTGTATCTATGGTATAATACTGATGTTGCAGCAGTTACAAGATACGATCACCTGTATACAGGAGAGGTTACTTTATGAGTCAAATCAAGGTCTGGACCAAACAACATGAAAATGTTCTCCGGGAGCTTAATGAGCACGGACGCTATACCGCAAAGAAAGAATATATCATCAAGGATCTGGGCGAGCATGCCGGGCTTGTATTAGAAGCCTATGACTGGCTGGTCGCTCATACTCCGAATACTAAGCAGAGACCGACAGATGCCGAATATCCTGTCTGGGTCTCTTTAAAGAACGAGGCGACTATGCTGCCAAGCTCCGGCTGCGTGATCCTTGAGCTGAGCCTTGAGCCGGAAATGATCACAAAGGTCAATATCATGAAATGGGGAGCGATCCTCGATTATTCCTATATTCCCGCCGATCCGAAGGATGCTGCCTGCCACAGGGAGCTGTTAGACAGATATCGTGTCAGTGACGCAAAGGCATATATGTCCCAATTTTATCCGGATATCAAGCGTGAAATACAGGAGAGCTGGAAACGGCTTTTTGATGATTCCGTATCACTTGGAAATGATGACTGTTATGGAAATATATGGGAGATCAGAAAAGAATGGGTTACTCAGATCATACAATAACTTTGTATTCCCCCCAGGCGGAGGTCGTGATCGAGACTCTGGAGCGGGACGGGATCTGCTTTTCCCGGAGAGAATATGTAAAACAGAAATACGGAGAAAGTGCGCCGATCTTTCTTGCCGCCTACGACTGGTTTGTCCATGAAGCCTCCGGCTATGTCCCCCGTCCGGAAAACGCCGAATATCCCTACTGGGCATTTATGGATCCGAAAAGTGTGGATACCTCCGCCGGAAACAGGGTGCTGACGCTTCATGTGCCCATTGAGGAGGCCGTCTTTTTTGATATGTATGACTGGAGCCGGATCCTGTGCTTACAATATATGGGAAAAAACGAAGCGGATGAAAAAGAATTTCGCCGGATGCTCTCGGATTACGGAATAAAGAGGGAATGTGACGTTGTGCTGACCCGGTTTTATCCGGAGCTTAAGGCTCAGGTGCTGGAAAGCTGGAAGCGGCTGTTCCGCTTTCACCATGCTGTCGCAGCCGGTGATCTGTCCAGGATCCAAAGCGTTCAGGCAGGACTGTGGTGTCTGAAAAAGGAGTGGCTTAGGTAAACAAAAACACACAAAAAAGGGAGCACCGTTTCGATGATATGGAGCTATCATCCCACGGCACTCCCTTTATTTTACTTTTAATTCATTTTTTCTATACTGCTTCCTGCTCAGCCTCCAGCGTCGTTGTCTCATATTTGTTGAGAACCACGTTCTGGATCATGTCACGAGTATTGGAATTGATCGGATGCGCGATGTCGCGATATTCGCCATCTGCGGCTTTTCTGCTCGGCATTGCGATAAAAAGGCCCTTTTCCCCTTCAATGACCTTAATGTCGTGAATAACAAACTCGTTGTCCAGTGTAATGGAAACGATCGCTTTCATTTTCCCCTCTTTTTCAATTCTTCTTACACGTACATCTGTAACCTGCATAATAACCTCCCCGATTCAAGATTCACAGTTCCCCATCTATGAATCCTTATAAGAATCCTTATAATGTATATCTTTCATTTTTTTCAATAACGATTTTGATGTCGTCCGGCTGACCAATATATGTGGTGTTGGCGCGGATCGTATCCCGGCTCTCCACAACGCAATTCTCAATAACGGTATTATCCCCAATATACACGTCATTCAGGATCACAGAATTCTTGATCACACAGTTGTTTCCAATATAGACCTTTTTAAACAGAACGGAATTTTCCACAGAGCCGTTGATGATACAGCCGCTTGAAACAAGACTGTTCTTAACATCAGCGCCCGGATTATATTTAGCCGGCGGAAGATCGTCGATCTTGGAATAAATATCCGGATACTCTCTGAAGAAGAAATTCCTTACTTCCGGCTTCAGGAAATCCATATTGGTCTTATAGTATGAATCAACAGATGCGATATTGCTCCAGTAGGTATCCAGCTTATAGGCGTAGATTCTCTTGAGATTCTTGTATCTTACAAGGATATCCTGAACAAAATCATATCTGTCCTCATTTGCACAGCGCTCGATCAGCTCAATAAGCTGACGGCGGCGGATCACATAAATACCGCAGGAGATTGTCGTGGAATCGGCCACCATCGGTTTTTCCTCAAAATCAACGATACGGCCGTCGGCATTCGTTTTTACCATTCCGAATCTGGTTACATCCACATCACCCGGCATATCCTTACATACGACCGTTATATCTGCTTTCTTCTCGATGTGATATTCCAGAACCTTGTTGTAGTCCAGCTTGTAGATTCCATCTCCGGAAGCGATCACCGCATACGGCTCATGGCTTCTTTTAAGGAAGTCCAGATTCTGATAGAGTGCATCTGCTGTACCTCTGTACCAATCACTGTGCTCTGCAGTGATGGTTGGCGTAAATACATACATACCGCCCTGTTTTCTTCCGAAATCCCACCACTTGGAGGAGCTTAAGTGCTCGTTCAGGGAGCGGGAGTTATACTGTGTCAGGACTGCTACGCTCTGAATATGAGAGTTGCTCATATTACTCAGGACAAAGTCGACGCTTCGGAAGCTGCCGGCAATCGGCATTGCCGCGATCGCTCTCTTGTGGGAAAGCTCCCGCATACGCTTGCTGTTACCACCTGCCAATACAATACCTATTGCTCTCATACATTTCCACCTGCCTTTACAATATAGCCGCCGCTTACAAGTCTGCCCTCCGGATAGTCGGATGCTTCTGTCACGCCTGAAATTGCTGTATTCTTTCCGATCTCAACGCCTGCCGGGATCACGGAATGTTCTCCCACCGTTACCAGATCGAACTGGTATACCTTCGGATCGTATGTACTCGGTGCATATTCTCCGACACCAAGATGAGCGCCCGCTCCGACCTTGACATCCTCTGCGATAATTGCCTTATCAACGACCGCACCGTCCTCGATCACGGAATCCTGCATGATGATAGAATCCCTGACAACGGCGCCCTTTCCGATCACAACGCCGGAGCCGATCACGGAGTTGGCCACATCGCCGTAGATCTCTGTTCCCTCGCCGATAATGCTGCGTCCGACCTTTGCGTCAGCAGAAATATACTGAGGCGGGATCCTGTCGCTCTTTGTATAGATCTTCCAGTATTCCTCATAGAGGTTAAATTCCGGAATGATATCGATAAGCTCCATATTGGCCTCCCAGTAGGAGCCCAGCGTTCCCACATCCTTCCAGTATCCGTTATATTCATAAGCGAAAATACGCTTTCCTTCTTCATGACAGCATGGAATGATATGTTTTCCGAAGTCGCAGCCCGGCTCATCCTTTAACTTGATGAGAGCCTCCTTTAAGACCTTCCATGTAAAGATATAGATACCCATGGAAGCCAGATTACTTCTCGGGTTAGCCGGTTTTTCCTCAAATTCTGTGATCTTGTTGTTATCATCTGTAATAAGAATACCAAAGCGGCTTGCCTCCTCCATCGGAACCGGCATTGCAGCGATCGTTACATCTGCATTGTTTGCCTTATGGTATTCCAGCATTATCTCATAATCCATCTTATAGATGTGGTCACCGGACAGGATCAGCACATATTCCGGATTATAGGATTCCATATATTCCAGGTTCTGGTAGATCGCATTTGCTGTTCCTGTATACCAGTCACTGCCCTTGCTTCTTTCGTATGGAGGAAGAATAGTAACGCCCCCCACATTTCGATCCAGATCCCACGGAATACCGATCCCGATATGTGCATTTAAACGCAACGGCTGGTACTGTGTCAGCACTCCTACCGTGTCCACACCGGAGTTGATACAGTTACTGAGCGGAAAATCAATAATACGGTATTTTCCGCCGAAGGATACTGCCGGCTTTGCCACCTTTTGGGTCAAGACTCCGAGACGGCTGCCCTGTCCTCCTGCCAACAGCATTGCTATCATTTCTTTTCTTACCACGACACTCACCTCTTGCTGCTCATTTTCTCGCAGCTGCACATACATGCAGCCGGCTTTTTGTCCAAAATTGGGTTTACTGATGGTGACAATATTATACCATACTTTTTATAGAATGTGAACAAATATTATCGATATATGTTTTGCATTTTATACAATTTCAGACATCCTTCGACGGAAAATATTGTGAAATCTTTTTGCACGCAAAAAGGGTTCCGCCATAAAATATGGCCGAAACCCTTTCTGCCAAAAGATATCCTTACGCCGTAAGGTCAGGCGGATATCCGTGATCTGCTTTGATTCTAAACACCAAGAATATCGTAAACGGTTCCGCAGAAGATCTTTACTGCATTCGGAAGAACCTGTTCGTCAAAATCAAACCGGCGGTTATGTCCCGGAGCTGCCATTTTGGTAAGCGCCCGCATAAAGGTAGCCTGCCCACCCTGCTCCTGAACACGGCGCATCATGTAGGAAACGTCCTCGCTGCCGCCGTTCTTGCTGCTGGTAACGTTAGAAACCGGAAGCTGAAGCTTTTCTTCACACACGCGTTTGATGCGATCCATGAGCTCCCCGTCACTGGTCAGGGAGTAGGCAGCGCCCATTAATTTCATCTCGCAGGTACAGCCATGCATCTTTGCTGCGCCTTCGATGATGTTTTTCGCATAGTCTTCCATGAACTGGTTGATCTCGGTTGTCTCACCGCGAACCTCTATCTCCATCTTTGCCACGTCTGCAATTACGTTTCGTCCGCTTCCTGCAACAACGGTTCCTACGTTGACACGGGAGGTTCCGTTTGAGTTACGCGGGATCGCATAGAGATTTAAGATCGCCGTACCTACTGCAAGCATTACGTTCTTTCCGATTTCCGGGCTTCCGCCGGCGTGGGCAGATACTCCGTGGAAATACACGTCATATTTTGTGGTGGCAAGAGAACCGTGGCTTCCCGGGATCACCACTGCCGGATCATCCTCTGCCTTATCGGAAACATGAGATCCGATCAGATAATCGACTCCGTCCAGATGTCCGTTCTCAACGATCGATTTTGCTCCGCGCACTCCCTCCTCGGCCGGCTGGAAAATCAGCTTGATCGTACCGTGGAGAGAATCCTTGATGGACATAAGAACCTTTGCAACGCCAAGACCGATCGTCGCATGTCCGTCATGTCCACAGGCGTGCATAAAGCCCTCGTTTACAGAAGCAAAGCCTTCACGGGACGGGCGATGGGACGGATCCTTTTCCTCAAATACTCCCAGTGCATCAATGTCAAAACGCATTGCAACCGTGGGGCCCTCTCCGCAGCGCAGGATTCCGACAACTCCTGTCATGCCGCCTTTTGTATAGGGAAGAAATTCCGGATCTGCTCCCTGAGCAGCTGCACGCTCATACTGAGCCTCTAACTCCTCGTCGGACGGAACTCCCATTCTAGCCTCTTTTTTACATACCTGATCTCCCACAAGGACTTCATATCCCAGCTCGGTGAGTTTTCTCGCAATAATGGAGGATGTACGCATCTCAAACCATCCCGGTTCCGCATATTTGTGGAAATCCCGGCGCTGAGCTACGAGATCGTCCTTCATATCATCTGTCATTGCAATGATCTGTTCGTAAATACTCAAATCGTTGTCCTCCCTCTATTTTCTGGGAAGCATACGTCCGCCAAAGCCGATGGCAAATACCTTCTCATCTTCATCTTTAAACAAGGTCAGATAAGCGTCCTTTACATAGCCGCGGACAATTCCCAGATTTTCCTGAACCATGATAAGATTCTTTTCGTTTCCATCCACACGGATCTTCATGCCTTCTTCTGTTTCAAAGATATCGACAGCAGAATCCTCGATGGAAACATAGTGACCAATAGCAGCCCTCTTTGTCTCCTCTGTCCATGCCTCCTCCTGATAGCAGTCTCTGTTATCTATCGGATTTCTGCCATGGTACATCCGCATAGCGGCATCAGCGATCACGCTGACCGGAACGTCAGATGTATTGCAGAGTACGATCACGCCGCAGCCTGCATCGTAGGACCAGGATAAGTTAGAGGACACACCCGGAAGACTTCCGCCATGCTCAACGACTGTCACGTCATCCAGCTTCTTTGTAGCCAGTCCGAAGCAGTACCAGCTCTCCGGACGGTATTCCATTCTCGGACGGCACATAGCACGGACACCTTCCATGGAAAGGATGCGGCCGCCGGTCGGAGTCTTTCCTCTGTTAAGATACATATACAGGATCTTCTTCATGTCGGAGATGGTAGACTTCATTGCCCCGGCTCCGCCCAAAACGAAGGCGTTGTCGTAGTAATCCCTTGATCCCCGCATTACGCCATCCTGCTTTTTATATAACGTTGCCGCATTTTCTTCGAGTCTCGGCTTCAGATATTCGCATCCGCTCCGCTCCATGCCCAGAGGCATCAGAATATTTTTCTTTACATATTCTGCGAAGGAAGCCTCTCCGCCGATCCTGCGGACGATCTCTGACAGAAGACCGAAGCCATCGTTACAGTAGCTCATATACTCGCCCGGACGGCCGATCAGTCCGTTCTCCTTTGTCAGGGAGTCCAGCTGTTCTGCCACCTGTCTGGCGCCTGCCTCAGCAAGCTCCTTGGAAAATCCGAGATCTCCGGCTGTTTCCTCTGTAATACCGAGCTTCTCTGCAATCTCCTTGACTACAGTTCTGTGTACTGGGTAGAAGCCGCCGCTGTGGCTGAGAAGATGATGGATGCGGACGGTTTCCTGATTCTTGTTTGTAAATTCCGGTATGAATTTGGATACCGGATCCTCAAGATCAAGAAGTCCTCTCTCGTAAAGCTGCATGATTGCCAGCGCAACAAAGGATTTTGTTACGGAAGCCAGTCCGAAAATCGTATCGCCGTCTATCGGCAGCTGCTTTTCGGTGTCTCTGCAGCCAAAGTATTTTTCATACTGTGTTTCGCCATTTTTGTCAATGATGGCAACGGCAATTCCTGCCGCTTCTCCCTGTATACGGATCTGCTTTACCAGCTCCTCAAACAGAGCCTGATTTGTCCTGTTGATGCGATTCATAATTCTATATTCCTCCGAAACATATTTTGGATTTTATGCAAGCTTAATGTATCCGACACCATCTTTGATCTCAATATCTGTTCCGTAAGGTTTGGATAATCCTGCCAGGTACTCAAGTACCTTTTCATCTCCGGTCATTACCGGTACACCCTTCTGGGAGCGGACGCGTTCCATTCCAAGAGAGATCGGATAGAGCTTGATCTCCTTTACAACGCCATCCTCCATTTCCCATCCGGCCATAACAGAGAGCCAGATCTCCGGCAGTACGCCGTAGCCTGTTGTTCCGTTGTGGCTTCTCTCGTCCATGTATGCGCCGACCTTTGTATCTAACGGCATCTTTCTGTTTAAGTATGCGTCGTATGGCTGAAGGTCTACTGTCTCTGTTTCAAACAGGAAGTTTCCTAAGCTGTAGAAGATCGGTTTTCCTTTGTAGATCTCGATTCCTCTCAGCTCGTGAGGGCCGTGTCCGATGATTCCGTCTGCACCGGCATCGATACATCTTCTGGAGAAGATCTCAAGGAACATAGCCGGAACCTTTGTATTCTCTGTATCTGTCTCATGAGAATGAATACTGATCAGTACAACGTCTGCCTGTTTTCTTGCTTCCCTGATCTCACCCTCGATACGCTTCATATCTGTCTCGTTCGGACGGCTCTCGATCCAGTTCTTCTCATCCAGCTTGAAGGTGTAGTTTCCAAACATGAAGATGCCTTCCGGCGGAGCATTCTTGTATCCGTTCTTGATGCTGAATTCTTCTTCTGCGTTGATCTTTGTGATAGAAGCAAGCTCATTCAGCTGATCGTAGTATTCCTTTGTTACATGATAGATCGTCTGAAAACGGAGCGGATTTAAGCCCGGTCTTCCCACCATATCTGCACTCTGTCCGCCTGCCATTCCGGACTCGTGGAAGGAAGCAGATGCACTGATCAGGGCAACACGCGCATTCTTTGTCTCAAGATAGCACGGTCTGGATGCGTCTCCTAAGTCTTTTCCTGTTCCGGAGAAGATCATATCGCGCTCATTTAAATGCTTAATTGTAGCAAGCACGCCGCCGTGGCTGTAGTCGTGAGAATGGTTGTTGGCTGTATTGTAAATATTGAAGCCGAAGGACTTCATATCATCGAGTGTTCTCGGATCAGCCATTGCCCATGTTCCGCCTGAGAATGCAGCCGGATAACCCTCATGGTTGTGGAATGTCATTTCTAAGTTGGAAAACTTTACATCGTAACCCATGATGCAGTCTCGAACCTGTTCAAACCCTTTGTAGCCGCCTTCCGGGAATCTTCTTGTGATAAACGCATCTCCCGTAGCGATAAAGCTTGTCTTATTCATTACTAATACCTCTCCCCTAAATACTGACTGGATTTAATTGTTAACTACAGAGCCAAATTCCCCGTCGATTCCTGCTGCCATAACAAGAACCATAAATGCCTGCTGGATCGCCTTGTAAGCGCCCTCCATCGGGAATTTCTCATGAATGCTGTGATTCATAATGTTGCGGGAATTTTCATCCGGTGTAAATGCACGTCCCATGCACAATGCCGGGATTCCCTTTGCGATCGGTACGTTGGCATTCGTACATCCGCCTCTGGAGAATACAGGCTCGATTCCTAAGTGCTTTAAGCCAAGATATGCAGTCTCAACTAACGGAGCATGCGGATCCTGTACGCCTCCCGGAACCTCACTGATGACCTTTTTATCCCATGTGATCGTATCCTGTCCCCACTTCTTCGTCTCCTCCTGACAAGCCTCCTCGATCGCATCAAAGATCCTTGTGCGGAGCTTATCTAATTCCTCCGGAGAGTTGGAGCGGAAGTTAAATTTGATCGTAGCCTTCGGTGCGATCGCATGTACGCCGGCATCGTTTCCGCCATGGAAATTCGATACGCAATAGCTTGTCTTCGGATCGTCCGGAACTACAAATTCTGAGATTTTAGCAACGGCTCTGGCTGCTGCATGAATCGGCTGTGCCATCTTTCCGAAGCATCCGAAGGCATGTCCGCCGATACCATAGAAGTTTACCTCATAGGTCTCGCCTCCGGTTGCCTCAAATACGAGGTCATCCATATCATTATTATCTAGACTCAAGGAAATGTCAATATCATTATTATCTGCAAGGAAGTCCTTCATTCCGCCGAGACCACCCATTCCTTCTTCTCTGGTGGTTCCCATAAACACAATATCGCCGACTGTCCGGATCTTTGCATGATCCATAGCACGAATCAGGCAGAGAAGCATGGAGAGGGCACGGGTATCATCACCGATTCCCGGTGCATATAAGTATCCGTCCTTCTCCTCAACACCTGTAACCGTACCAAAGGGGAATACAGTATCAAGATGTCCCTCGATCAAAACCTTCAGGCCGCTGTCAGCGCCACGACGGAGCCCAATTACGTTGCCGCCGCGGTCAATATGAACATCTTCGAGCCCAAGCGCACGGAATTTATCGGCAAAGACCTTCGCACGGTTTTCTTCCTGTCCGGTAGGTGCTTCGATCAGCACCAGCTCCTTTAATTCCTTCATTGTTTCCGGCTGATCCTGCTCAATAAATTTCATTGCCTCCTGCACGCATGCAAGTCCCAGCATTTTCTCAAACTGCGCCTTATTTAACTCAGAAACTTCATACATTTTTGTGCTCCTCCTTAATTAAAAATTCAGACAACTGTACTGGATAGTTACAAAATTAGATAAAGTCCTTCCAGAGATGACAGGAAACGAAGTGGCCCGGTGATATTTCCACCAGCTCCGGACAGGATGAATGACATTTTTCACATGTATAATTACATCTCTTTGCAAACCGGCACTCATTCGGCGGATCGATCGGAGAGCTGATCTCGCCTCTTAAGAGGATCCGCTCCGGTCTGTCGATGCCCACCTCCGGGATCGGAATTGCTGATAACAGCGCTCTTGTGTAAGGATGAACCGGATGGTCAAACAGCTCCTCCGTCGGCGCTTTTTCGATCAGCTGTCCCAGATACATAACTGCGATCTCATCTGCAAAGTGATTTACGACCGAAAGGTCATGGGTGATAAAAATGAAGGTCAGCCCCATCTGCTCCTTCAGCTCCTGCAAAAGATTGAGGATCTGAGCCTGAATCGATACGTCCAGAGCCGAAACCGGCTCGTCACAGACGATAAATTTGGGCTCCATTGCCAGCGCTCTGGCGATTCCGATACGCTGTCTTCTTCCGCCGTCCAGCTCGTGCGGATATGTATTAACGAGACGCTCG
Source organism: uncultured Clostridium sp. (assembly GCA_900556965.1). Next base: position 452 of record USQV01000009.1, on the reverse strand, counting down.
GCAAGACCTACCGTCTTCATCAGCTCACGCACCTTTGCATCGATCGCTGCCTTGTCCTTCATGATCTTATTCTCAATGATCGGCTCAGCGATCGTCTGGCTGACTGTTTTTTTCGGATCCAGTGACGAAAACGGATCCTGGAAGATGATCTGCATCTCACGGCGCATTGCCCGCATCTGTGCGCCGCTTAAGGCGGTAATATCCTTTCCTTCAAAGATCACCTGTCCGTCCGTAGGCTCTATTAATCTCAAGATGGCTCGTCCTGTTGTAGACTTTCCGCAGCCGGACTCACCTACGATTCCGAGTGTTTTTCCTTTTTCGATCGTAAAGCTGACATCATCTACCGCATGAAGAAGGCCACGGGCAGTCTTAAAATATTTTTTCAGATGTTTTACTTCCAGAATGTTATCAGCCATTCTTTTTCCCCCTCTCAATATGGAATCCCGGATTCT
>USQV01000008.1 GCA_900556965.1 uncultured Clostridium sp. | reverse complement strand
GGTATTCCATGCACAGCTCATCGGCAGCCGATATCTTTAACAGAGGACTTCGGATCTTAAGCTCGGAGGAGGCAGGAGAATATGGAAGCAGCATCGAGGCATATCTTCTTGGCTTTGCCTGCCATTATGCACTCGATCACAGTCTCCACCCGTTTATCAATGAAATAACAGAGCATACCTCCTTCACCCATGCCGAGCTTGAAACGGAGCTGGATCGCAGACTGCTTCAGAGAGAGGGAAAAGATCCGTTAAGGACGTTTACCTCCTGCCATATCAAATGTACCCGGGAAACGAAAAGAGCCGCGGCCATGATCTTGGGAGAAAGTGACAAGACGACTGCAGAGGCGATCATAAGCTTTCGTTGGGTGAGCCGGATATTTATCAATTCCTGTAAGCCCTTCAAGAGATTTATCGACCTTTTTCTCCGAGCGGCCGGGAGATATGAAGAAATACATGGAATGATGATGCAAAAGGAGCCGGTACCGGGCTCCGGGCCCATCACGAATGAAATGGAAAAAAGGTTCTGTCAGGCTGTCCGATACGGAGCCTTTCTGACACAGGCACTTTATGCCACGATCCATCGTGGGCAGGAGCTTCCGGCAGAATTTTACGGTAATTTTGAGGGAAAGGATTTAGAATCATGATCGAAATGATCGAAAATTCCGGAAACAAAACACCGGGATATCGCAGGATCCGCCTCGGAACAAGAAAAAGCCGTCTTGCCATGGCACAGACTGAGCTTGCCGCAAAAGCACTTTGCAGCGCGGAGCCGGGACTTACGGTTGAGATCGTTCCGCTGACCACAAAGGGAGACCGAATTTTGGATCGGCCTCTCTTAGGAGTGGGAGGAAAAGGAGCTTTTATCACAGAGTTTGAGGATGCGATCCGGAAAGGCGAGATCGATGCGGCAGTCCACAGTGCAAAGGACATACCAACAGAGCTGGGAGAAGGGCTCTGTATCGCTTCGGTACTTCAGAGAGAGGATCCGCGGGATGTGCTCATCACGGTAAAAGACCGTCCCCTATCAGATAAGAGCCGGGTGATCGGCACCGGAAGCCTAAGACGCAGAGTCCAGATCATGGAGCAGAAAAATGTGGAATGCCGACTGCTGCGGGGAAATATCGATACGCGTCTGGAAAAGCTGTATTCCGGCGAATATGACGGGATCATCCTTGCGGCGGCAGGATTAAAAAGGCTCGGACTTACAAAAGATGAACGATTTACCTTTGACTATCTGTCGGAAAGCAGCTTTACCCCGGCTTGCGGTCAGGGTATTATTGTGATCGAAGCGAAAGAAACATCCCCCTTCAGCTCTTTGCTTGAGAGGATCAATGATCCGTCTGCTGCAATCTGTCTGAAAGCTGAGCGGGAAGTATTAAGGCTTATGGGCGCCGGCTGCAATGAGGCAATCGGTGTCTATAGTGTATTAAAAGGAGATGAGCTGACATTGACCCTGATGCTTGAGGAGAACGGGCAGGTTACCCGGCACAGCCTAAGCGGGGCTGCCGCCTCTTTTATAGAGCTTGCAAGGAAGATCACGGAGGACTTTAGAAATGGCCGATAAAACCGGAATGGTTTATTTTGTGGGTGCAGGGCCGGGAGATCCTGAGCTTATCACAGTCGCAGGAAAAAAGGTACTGGAAAGAGCTGAGGTTATTATTTATGACCATCTGGCATCGAAAGAGCTCCTTTTTCAAGTGCCGGATACCTGTAAATGTATCTATGTGGGAAAGGAACCGGGAAAGCATTCAAAGGCACAGCCGGAGATTAACCGTCTCCTGGTCGAATATGCACTTTTAGGAAAGAAGGTTGTACGTATGAAGGGCGGCGATCCCTTTGTATTTGGGAGAGGCGGAGAGGAGATTCTTGAGCTGGAACGACATCACCTTCCGTATCGCGTGATCCCCGGGGTAACCTCGGCTGTTTCCGCTCCTGCCATGGCCGGGATCCCCGTCACCCACAGAAGGATCGCCCAAAGCTTTCATGTTATCACGGGACATACGGCAGTCAATGGAGACAGTGCGGAGGGATCGCTGCCTGACGATTTGGCTGTGTATGCCAAACTGCCGGGAACCCTCATCTTTTTGATGGGACTTTCTAATCTGGAGACCCTCGTAAACAAGCTGATTGAAAATGGAAAGGCTTTGGACACTCCGGCTGCAGTTGTAACGGACGGAACACTCCCGACTCAACGCTGCCTGCGTTCTGCCCTTAAGGATCTGCCGGATGCGGTTAAAAAAGCAGGACTTACCCCTCCGGGGGTTATCATCATCGGAGAAACGGCTTCATTTTGCATGCTGGGAGACAGAGAGCTGCCTCTTTCCGGGAGCGTGGTGGGCATCACCGGAACGGAGGACATGTATGAAAGGCTGTCAGAAAAGCTCAAGGATCTGGGGGCCGATGTTTTTCGTTCCTCTGCACTGCATATAGAAAAAAAGACACCAGAGCTTCTATCAACTGCAATGATGAACATCAGAGAATACAGCTGGATCGTGCTCACGAGCCGCAGCGGGGTCAGGTTGTTTTTTGAAACCTTAAGGGAACATCATGTGGATTTTAGAAGCCTTAGTAATGTGAAATTTGCGGTCATCGGCAAGGGCACGGAGGAGTGCTTAAGAGAATATGGCTTTTATGCCGATCTTAAGCCGGAGGTGTATACAACGGAGGCACTTGCAGAGCTTTTGTGTGAAAATGTAGATTGTAAAGAGAGGCTTCTTATCCCCCGTTCGGCAAAGGGTTCTTTGATCCTTACGGAAAAGCTTGCGGAAAAGGGAATCCCCTATCTGGAGCTTTCCCTATATGATGTTCAGGCCGGTGCGTATGAAAATGAAGAAATCTATTGCAAATTAAGACCGGACTACATCACGTTTGAAAGCGGCTCCGGCGTTCACGCTTTTTTTGAACAGAACGAAGAAAGCAAACGCCGTTGGTTTGAGATGGGAACATGTGCGGTTTGTATCGGAGGAGTGACCGAGGATGTGATGCGAGGATATGGCGTCACAGAAATCATCACCGCCTCCGAACACACAACAGACGGAATTGTGGATGTGATAATAAATGACAGAAAACACAAAGGAATATGTACTAAAGGATAAGAAGAAGCTGCGCTGCGGGTATACGACCGGCACATGCGCGGCACTTGCCGCTAAAGCTGCTGCCCTGTTTTTAGCCACAGGTCTTTGGCCGGAGGAGGTACAGATATTGACGCCCGCCGGCAGTATCATCAAAGCCCATCCGGAGGAATGCCGAGCTCTAAACGGAGCCGCAGAGTGTGCCGTCAGGAAGGATGCCGGGGATGACTATGATGTAACAAACGGGATACTCATCTTTTCCCGGGTGGAATTTACACAAACAGGAGATCCGGACATTCTGATCGATGGCGGAGAGGGTGTCGGCCGAGTGACGCGTGCAGGTCTGGATCAGCCGATCGGTGCCGCAGCCATCAATTCAGTGCCGCGAAGGATGATTCGAGAAGCGGTTATGGAGGTGCTGGAGGAATATGAAATTATGGTATCCGGCCGGATAAACGTCACAATCTTTGCACCGGAGGGGAAAAAGGCAGCCGAAAAGACCTTCAATCCGAAATTAGGCATTACCGGAGGCATCTCGATCCTCGGAACCAGCGGCATTGTAGAACCAATGAGCGAGGAAGCGTTGATCGAAACGATCCATGTCCATATCCGCGTATTGAGAGCAGAAGGGAGAAGGGAGATCGTTGCCGTTCCCGGAAATATGGGAGCAGGGTATCTGACCGGATACCTCGGAGAGCCATGCTCGATCCCATTTGTTATATGCAGTAACTTTATCGGAAAGACCATAGATCTGGCCGGTGAGGAGGGAGCAGACGGCATCGTTATTGCCGGACACATCGGAAAGCTGGTAAAATTAGGAAACGGGATCATGAATACACATTCCAGAGAGGGAGACGGACGTATGGATACTCTGGTTTCCTGCGCCCTTACGGCCGGTGCAGACATCAGCGATCTTAAGCGGCTGCAGCGTTCCAATACGACGGAGGAGGCGCTTTGCATCCTGAAAGAAACCGGGCTTTTCCATGCGGTCATGGATATTCTCTGCGAAAGGATCATGGGGCATATCCGGCATCGAGCCCTTGATCGGCTTAAAACGGGAGTTATGCTGTTTGATGCATCCGGGGCACTTCTCTGCATGGGAGGAGATGCCCGTGATATCCTTGATAAAGCAAGGAATGAAGATCAATTTACAACGATCAGAGGATGAAATATAAGGAGGACAAAAGAATGGAGTCAAGAGTAAAGGAAACCATCGAGAAACATAATAAGGGATATAACTGCGCGCAAGCAGTAGCATGCACCTACTGCGATCTTGCCGGGGTGGATGAGGAGACCATGTTTAAGCTTACGGAGGCTCTGGGGCTTGGTATGGGCGGAATGGCAGGAACCTGCGGTGCAGTCACAGGAGCATGTATCCTGGCGGGAATGAAGCGCAGCACCGGACATCTGGATAAGCCGGACAGCAAGGCAGAGTCCTACAAGCTTTCAAGAGAGATATTAAGACAGTTCGGAGATCAGAACGGATCAGTGATCTGCAAGGAGTTAAAGGGCGTGGAGACAGGAAGGGTATTAAGATCCTGTCAGGACTGCATTATGGATGCCGCCGCTCTTGCAGAAAAGCTTCTGTATTCAGAGGAGTAATGGGATATGGTACATTTTGTAGGTGCGGGAAGCGGTGCGGTGGACCTGATCACGGTGCGCGGAGCAAAGCTTCTGGCAGAGGCTGATGTCGTGATCTATGCAGGCTCCCTCGTCAATCCGGAGCTTCTTTCCGGAACGAAGACGGGCTGCAGGATCTATAACAGTGCCAAAATGACCCTTACAGAGGTCATGGAGGCGATAAAACAGGCAGAAAAGGAAAGTCTTATGACAGTCCGCCTTCATACGGGAGATCCGTCCATTTACGGAGCCATAAGAGAGCAGATGGATATTCTGGATGAGAAAAATATCGCTTATGATTACTGTCCGGGTGTCAGTGCATTCTGCGGTGCTGCAAGTGCCCTGAATCTGGAATATACTCTGCCGGATATTTCCCAGAGTGTGATCATTACACGAATGGAAGGCAGAACTCCGGTTCCGTCCAAGGAAAGCATTCAGTCATTTGCGGCTCATCAGGCAACTATGGTTGTATTCTTAAGTACAGGAATGCTGGAAGAGCTGAGCAGACGTCTTATTGAAGGCGGTTATACAGCAGATACACCAGCAGCCATTGTATATAAGGCAACCTGGCCGGAACAGAAGACCTTCGTCTGCACAGTGGGAACACTGGCAAAAACGGCTGCAGAAAATAATATTACAAAAACTGCTCTGATGATCATCGGAGATACAGTTGCAGCAGCACACTATGACCGTTCCAAGCTGTATGATCCGGAGTTTACCACAGAATTTCGTGAAGCTGTGAAATCAAAAACACATCACTCATAGAATCTGGTAACCTTCAGGAATTGCTATCGTTTATGAGATTACTGTAAACAGGAGAAAGAGAAGGAATATAACAGTGAAGGTTGCACTTATATGCTTCAGCCTTACCGGTCAGCAGACCGGGGAGAGATTATGCAGGGGGCTGGGAGCTGCCGGTATGACAGCAGAACTGGATAAAAAAAGTAAATATCTTCCGGATTCTATTCAGATCAGTACCTCTGCATGGGCAGGAGAGAAATTTTCTGATTCAGATGCACTGATCTTTATCGGTGCCACCGGAATTGCCGTCCGCAGCATTGCGCCTTATGTAGCGTCAAAGAAGTCAGACCCTGCGGTGCTGGTTGTAGATGAATGTGGAAAGTTTGTCATTTCCCTTCTGTCCGGACATCTGGGCGGTGCCAATGAACTGGCGCTGAAAACAGCAGAAATTCTGGAAGCAATACCAGTGGTCACAACAGCCACAGACCTGCATCACCGTTTTGCAGTAGATGTTTTTGCAAAGAAAAACAATTGCAATATTTTTAACATGAAAGCAGCAAAGGAAGTCTCTGCTGCACTTCTGGCAGGAAAGAAAGTTGGATTTTACAGTGAGTTTCCGACGGACGGCGAACTGCCGGAGGGGCTGGTCCGGTGTGACGAATATGGGAATCCTGTCAACAGTACGGATGACAGATCAGAAGAGGAAACACAGAAAAGCTCTGATTTTAATGGAACAGGGACAGACTGTACGAATATAGACTGCGGAGTTGCGGTTACTGTACATACTTCCTGTAATCCTTTTATTTCTACCACACAGGTAGTTCCGAAATGTCTGACTCTGGGTATGGGCTGCAGGAAAGACAAGGATGCCCGTGGAATCGCAGAGGCAGCGCAGAAGGTGCTGGACAGATCCGGATTTCATAAAGAAGCATTTGAGCAGATCGCAAGCATTGATCTGAAGAAAGAAGAAAAGGGAATCCTGTCATTGTCACAGGACTGGCAGATTCCTTTTGTGACTTATACAGAAGAAGAATTAAAACAGGTGCCTGGAGAATTTACTCCCTCACCTTTTGTAAAAAAGATCACAGGTGTGGACAATGTCTGTGAGAGAAGTGCAGTCCTTGCCAGTGGAAATGGCAGGCTGCTGCAGAGAAAAACAGGAGAAAATGGTGTGACCACAGCAGTGGCTGCCAGAGAATGGAGGATACATTTTGAGTAAAATATATGTAATCGGAATCGGACCGGGAGCTTATGACCAGATGACAGGAAAAGCGATCCGCGCCATGAATGAAAGTGATGCGATCATCGGATATACCGTATATGTAGACCTGGTGAAGGAATATTTTCCGGGAAAAGAATTTATGACTACACCAATGAAAAAGGAAGTGGACCGCTGTGTCCTTGCCTTTGAAGAGGCAAAAAAAGGCAAGACTGTTTCCATGATCTGCAGCGGTGATGCAGGAGTTTACGGTATGGCAGGTCTGATGTATGAGGTTGGTGTCAATTATCCGGAAACAGAACTGGAGATCATTCCGGGTGTGACAGCTGCAACAGGCGGAGCTGCTGTTCTGGGTGCACCTCTGATCCATGACTTCTGTCTGATCAGCTTAAGTGACCTTCTCACACCATGGGAAAAGATAGAGGCAAGACTTCTGGCAGCAGCTCAGGCAGATTTTGTTGTATGCCTTTACAATCCGTCAAGTAAAAAACGTCATGATTACCTGCAGAAAGCCTGTGATCTGATGATGAAATACAAATCACCGGATACCATCTGCGGAACAGTTTCCAATATCGCAAGAGACGGCGAGGAAGCTCATGTAATGACATTAAAAGAACTGAGAGATACACAGGTGGATATGTTTACTACAGTATTTATCGGTAATTCTCAGACAAAGGAAATCAACAATAAGATGGTAACACCGAGGGGATATAGGAATGTATAAAGTTCTTGTTTTTGCGGGAACAACAGAAGGATACGAGATCTGCCGGTTTCTGGCAGATCATAAGATAGAGACAAAGGGATTTGTTGCCACAGAATATGGCAGCAAATCTCTTACAGAAAATGAATTTCTCACTGTTCAGACCGGAAGACTGGATGCAGCGGACATGGAAGAGGTCTTTTTACAGGAGAAACCGGAAATGGTGCTGGATGCTACCCATCCTTATGCTGCTGAGGTGACTGTAAATATCAGGACAGCCTGTGAAAATACGCAGACAGCATATTACAGGGTGTTGAGAGAGGCTGGGGAACATGAGGACAGGGCAGTATATGTGGACAGTGTTCAGGCTGCTACAGATTATCTGGATCAGACACAGGGAAATGTATTGCTGACAACAGGAAGCAAGGAACTGGCCGGTTTCACAGGCATGAAGGATTATCAGAACCGTCTTTATGCAAGAGTCCTTTCTCTGCCCAATGTGATGAAAGCCTGTGCAGAGCTGGGATTTGAGGGAAAACATCTGATAGGAATGCAGGGGCCTTTTTCCAGAGAGCTGAATGCTGCAATGCTCAGACAGTATGACTGCAGATATCTGGTCACAAAGGATACAGGAAAAGCAGGTGGATTTCAGGATAAGATCGATGCTACCCTGGAATGTGATGCAGTTCCTGTGATCATCGGGCGTCCTCTGAAAGAGGAAGGAATGTCTGTGAGAGAATGTAAGAGATTTCTTACAGAGCATTTCAGCTTAGCCCACAGACCGCATATTACATTGCTGGGAATTGGAATGGGAAGTCAAAAACTTCTCACTGTCCAGGGTAAGAACAGCCTGGATCAGGCGGATCTTCTGATCGGTGCCAGGAGGATGGTGGATTCTGTGAAACGTCCGGGACAGGATGTGTTCGTGGAATACAGAAGCCAGGAGATCAGGGATTACATTGATACACATCCGGAGTATGACAATATTGTGATCGTCCTTTCCGGAGATGTGGGCTTCTACAGTGGAGCCAGAAAACTTCTGGAAGTACTGTGTCAGGACAGTGCGGATCTGAGAGTACAGAGAAAGAACGGATCAGAGAAGAGTGAGGAAGAACGGGATAGTTCAGCACAAAATAATACAGAGATAGAGATTCAGTGCGGGATTTCCTCAGTTGTATATTTTATGTCCCAAATAGGATTGTCCTGGGATGATGCCAAAATCGTCAGTGCACATGGAAGAGGATGTAATCTTATCTCACATATCTGTTATGCGGAGAAAGTATTTTCCATACTTGGAACCTCAGACGGTGTAGCAGTTCTGGCAGAGAAACTGGTAAAATACGGGATGGGTGATGTGCTCCTTTATGTGGGAGAGAATCTGTCTTATGAAAATGAGAAGATTTTTGTAAAACCAGCCAGTGAACTGACAGAATATAAGGGTGATCCTTTGTCCGTCATCTGTGCAGTAAATGAAAATGCAGGAACACGTCTGGAGACGCATGGGATCAGAGATGAGGAATTTATCAGAGGCAAAGCACCTATGACAAAGGAAGAGGTGCGTACGGTATCCCTTTCCAAATTGCGGCTGACTGCTGATTCTGTCTGCTATGATGTGGGTGCAGGAACAGGCTCACTGTCAATAGAGATGGCACTTCGTGCTCATCAGGGACAGGTCTGGGCAATTGAGAAAAAGGAAGACGCAGTTGAACTGATCCACCGGAATAAGGTGAAATTTGCAGCGGATAATCTGGAGATTGTGGAAGGACTTGCACCGGAGGCTCTGAAAGATCTTCCGGCACCGACCCATGCTTTTATCGGAGGCTCGTCAGGAAATCTGAAAGAGATTGTGAAGCTGTTACTTGAAAAGAACTCTCATGTCCGGATCGTGATCAACTGTATCACTCTTGAAACTGTGTCTGAAGCATTGGAAACAGCGAAAGAGTTTGGATTTGAAGAGAATGAGATCGTGCAGCTAAGTGCGGCACGTTCAAAGGCAATCGGACGTTATCATATGATGATGGGCGAGAATCCTATTTATATTATTACACTTCAGAATCCCGGGAAATAACAAATGATGCAGATATCAGGGATTACAAATTAACAGTTAAGGAAATACAGATTAACAGTTAATAGATTGGAATGCCCTGAAATTGTTGAAAAAATATAGGACAGAAACAGAGGAGAACAGGGATGGACATTCCAAGAATACTTCTTGCAGCAGGAGCCAGTGGCAGTGGCAAAACTCTGATTACCTGCGGACTTTTGCAGGCACTGGTCAATCGAAAAATGAAAGTGGCATCTTTTAAATGCGGACCGGATTATATAGATCCCATGTTTCATTCCAGAGTCATCGGGACGAAATCCAGAAATCTGGATACCTTTTTTACAGATGCCGAGACTACCCGATACCTGCTTGGAAAAAATGCAGCAGACTGCGATATTGCAGTGATGGAAGGTGTTATGGGCTATTATGACGGCGTGGGTGGAATATCCACGAAAGCAAGCGCCTATGACCTGGCAGATACCACAGATACTCCGGTCATCCTTGTGGTAAACAGCAGAGGAATGAGTATTTCCCTGGCAGCTTATATCAAAGGTTTTATGGAGTACAAAGAGAAAAGCCATATCAAAGGCGTGATCTTTAACCAGATGTCTCCCATGCTTTATCCCAGAATGAAGAAGCTGGTGGAAGAACAGCTTGAGGTGGAGGTTCTTGGATATGTGCCAAAGGTAGAGGACTGTGTGATCGAGAGCCGTCATCTGGGTCTTGTGCTTCCTGAGGAGATTTCTGATCTGAAGGAACGTTTGCAGAAGCTTGCCGGAATATTGGAAGACACACTGGAGATTGACAGGATCCTTGCACTTGCCAGGCATGCAGAGGAGCTGCAGGTGCCGGAATCGTTGGTACAGAAAGACGAGACATATGGATATTGTCTGCCACAGAAGCTGCGTATCGGAGTGGCAAAGGATGAAGCCTTTTGTTTCTTTTATGAAGACAATTTTCGTCTCCTTCAGGAAATGGGGGCAGAGCTGGTTGATTTCTCGCCAGTTCATGATGAACATCTTCCAGCAGATCTGGATGGGATTCTTCTCTATGGCGGCTATCCGGAATTAAATGGAGAAGCACTGGAACGCAATGCATCCATGAAAGAGGAGATTGCACAGGCAGTTAAACAGGGCATGCCATGTATGGCAGAATGCGGAGGCTTCATGTATCTTCATGAACAGATGGAGGACATGAACGGAGTGTTTCGGAAAACCTGCGGAGTGATCCCCGGAAAATGTTTCCGCACTCCCAGACTGACCAGATTTGGATATATCACATTAACCGCCGGGAAACCTGTTTTTGGCAGAAGTGCAGAGGAGATTGGTGAGATTCCGGCCCATGAATTCCACTATTTTGATTCAGAGAACTGTGGAAGTGATTTTCATGCAGCGAAGCCTTTGAGTAAAAGAGGTTGGGACTGTATGCACAGCAGCAGTAACCTGCTGGCAGGATATCCTCATATCTATTATTATGGAAATCCCCAGATTCCCAGGGCTTTTCTCATGAAATGTCTGGAATATCATAACAAGGAGTTTTAAAAATATGTTATATTACAGTATGCCTGCCCTTGCAGCAGGCTTCATACTTGATCTTATGATAGGAGATCCCAGATGGCTGTATCATCCGGTATGTCTGATCGGAAATCTGATCGCATTTCTGGAAAAAATACTCCGAAAGATTTTTCCGAAAACAGATAAGGGCGAACTGGCTGCAGGTACAGTGGAAGTGATCCTTGTCTGTCTGTTAAGCGGTGGAATCCCATTTCTGATCCTACACATTCTCTATGGAATCTCAGTATGGATGGGATTTGCACTGGAAACCTTCTGGTGTTATCAGCTTCTGGCAACGAAATCTCTGAAAACAGAGAGCATGAAAGTCTATGACAGACTGAAAAACGGAACTTTGGATGAGGCCCGTTATGCAGTATCCATGATCGTAGGTCGTGATACCCAGTCGCTGACAGAGGAGGGGGTTACAAAGGCGGCAGTAGAGACTGTGGCAGAGAATGCTTCTGACGGTGTCATAGCACCGATGCTTTATATGGCAATCGGCGGAGTGTGGCTGATGTTCCTTTACAAAGGAATCAATACCATGGATTCCATGCTGGGATATAAGAATGATAAATATCTGTATTTTGGTCGCTGCGCTGCAAAGCTGGATGATGTGGCCAATTATATTCCAGCCAGACTTTCAGGATGGCTGATGGTGGCAGCCTCTGTATTTGTAAAAATGGATGTGAAAAATGCAGCGAAGATCTACCGCAGAGACAGAAGAAATCACGCCAGCCCCAACTCTGCACAGACAGAGGCCGCAATGGCAGGTGCGTTGGATGTACAGCTTGCAGGCAATGCTTACTATTTCGGAAAGCTTTATGAGAAGCCAACCATCGGAGATGGAATCCGCCCTGTGGAGGTGGAGGATATCAGACGATCCAACCGTCTGCTTTATGCAACAGCGATCCTGGGGGCTGTGATATTTCTTCTGATCGGAAGCGCGGTGCGATATTGTTTCTTTTTATAATTCCGGTAACGTGGATTGCTGAATAGTTATTAATATAAAACATGTATAGTAAGACAGGAGACAACTGATGACAAAACATATACATGGCGGTGATGTTTATAAATATGATCACTGTCTGGATTTCTCTGCAAACTGTAATCCGCTGGGAACACCGCAGAGTGTAAAGCAGGCGATCATAGACAGCGTAGAGGACCTGAGTGATTATCCCCGTGTAGGATGCGGACCTCTGAAAGAGGCAATCGCAGATTATGAACATACAAAAAAAGAATATCTGATCTGCGGGAATGGAGCCGCAGACCTTATTTTTTCCCTCAGCAGGGCATTGAATCCAAAGAAGGCCCTTCTTCCTGCTCCTACCTTTGCGGAGTATGAACAGGCACTGGTCAGTGTTGGCTGTGAGATCAGCAGATATTATCTGAAAGAGGAAAATGATTTCTGTATACAGAAAGATTATCCGGATGTTCTGAAAAGAGAAAAGCCGGATATTATTTTCCTGTGTAATCCCAATAATCCTACAGGGATCACCATACCTCAGGACCTTCTGGAAGAAATTTTGGAAACCTGTGCCATGCAGGGAATATTTATGGTAGTAGATGAGTGCTTCCTGGATTTTGTAAAAGATCCGGAGAAACATACGTTGAAGGAAAAACTGGCAAAATATCCGGGACTTTTTATTCTTAAGGCATTTACCAAAAGATATGCGATCCCCGGTGTGCGGCTGGGCTATGGATTCTGTTCGGACGGGGAAGTACTTGACCGGATGGAGGCAGTCACCCAGCCCTGGAATGTGTCTACCATGGCACAGCAGGCAGGAATGGCAGCACTGAAGGAAGCAGAATATGTGGAAGCAGGACGGCAGATCATTTTCCGTGAATCTGCATGGATGAAGGAAAAGATGAGACAGCTTGGGCTGACAGTATATCCTTCTGAAGCAAATTATATATTCTTTTACGGACCTGAGGATCTCTTTGAAATATGTGTTGCAAAGGGAATCCTGATCCGGGACTGCAGTAACTATCTGGGGCTGAAAAAGGGATATTACCGTGTGGCAGTGAAGCTGCATGAACAGAATGAAAAGCTGATAGAGGTACTGGAAGAAGTGCTTTCATAAGTATTTATACAGGAGAAAAGGGGAAACAAAAAATGGCAAAAGCGATTATGGTGCAGGGGACAATGTCCAATGCAGGAAAAAGCCTTCTGGCAGCAGGGCTTTGCAGGATTTTTAAACAGGATGGATACAGGGTGGCACCCTTTAAATCCCAGAATATGGCACTGAACTCTTTTATTACAGAAGAGGGGCTGGAGATGGGCAGAGCTCAGGTGATGCAGGCAGAGGCAGCCGGAATTAAGCCTTCTGTGCTGATGAACCCCATTCTTCTGAAGCCTACCAATGATGTAGGCTCCCAGGTGATCGTAAACGGAG
>USQV01000007.1 GCA_900556965.1 uncultured Clostridium sp. | reverse complement strand
GGGGACGTCCCATCAAGGTGGTGGCAAATCTTCCCTATTATATTACGACGCCGATCATCATGGGGCTGTTTGAAAGCAATGTCCCGATCGACAATATTACAGTTATGGTACAAAAGGAGGTGGCCGACCGGATGAAGGAAGGGCCGGGCTCCAAGGACTACGGTGCGTTATCTCTGGCAGTTCAATACTATGCACTTCCGGAGATCGTCGCCAATGTGCCGCCAAACTGTTTTATCCCGCGTCCGAATGTCGGCTCTGCAGTGATCCGTCTTACAAGACATAAGGAGGCACCGGTGCGGGCGGAGGATCCAAAGCTGATGTTTAAGCTGATCCGTGCGTCTTTTAACCAGAGAAGAAAGACCCTTCAAAACGGGATCGGAAATTCTCCGGAGCTTTCGTTTACAAAGGAACAGGTGGCAGCAGCGATCGAGCAAATGGGGCTCTCCCCGTCTGTCCGCGGAGAGGCGCTTTCCCTTGAGCAGTTTGCACGGCTGTCGGATATTCTGAAAGGAGGAAATTATGGGATTTAATGAGATGACACATGCCTTTATTGCGGCAAGATATTATGTACGGATGACAGAAGCCTTTGGTGAGCGCGGTCATGCTGCTTTTATCCATGCAGTTGAGTATTACGGAAGCCAGCGAGGCCGCCGTATGGCCCAGAGAGCGATCCGGGACGGCCAGCCGCTGACGTATGAAACCTATTGCCGGTACGGAGAGTGGGTCAATACGGAGGAAATCTGCTCAATGGGAGAAGAAAACCGTGTAGAAATATCCGAATTTTCCCCGGATTATGTGATGAATATTTACCAATGTCCGTGGCACAGCCAGTTTAAGAGGATGGGGCTTAAGGAGGCAGGACTTGCCTACTGCAGTGTTTTGGATGCGTCTATATGCAGGGGTTTTGAGCCGGATATCCGTTACGAGGTTCCCCAGACACTGCATGACCACGATCATTGTATCCAGATCGTCCGAAATGCAGGACTTAAGCCGGGAGAAAAGATCGAAAAGAATCCGGCCGGTTTAAAGAGCTTTGAATATCACTGTGCCCACAGCTACTGGTCGTTTTGGGAGGTGGCAGCAGCGATTTTCGGTTCAGAGGGAGAAGCTGCGGCAGATCAGGTCATGGCAGATTTTGAGGCGGAATACGGAAAAGAGATGGCGGAAACGCTCGCCTCCTATAAAAATACAAATTTTAACATAGCTTGAGGATATTATGAAACAGATTCATATACTGGAAGATCCGGTGCGTAAAGTTTTTTTCAGCTATCTGATCCCATCTGTCAGTGCAACATTTGTGACTTCTATTTACATACTGGCAGATACCGTGATGATCGGGCACGGGATCGGAGCAGTGGGCATTGCGGCCTTGAATATCCTGCTTCCGCTGTATAATACATTTTTCGGTGTCGGAATGATGTGCGGAGTAGGAGGGAGCGTTCTCTTTGGCGTAAGAAAGGGTCAGGGAAATCTAAGGGAAGCCCGTGAATACTTTACCATGGGACTTCTTATGATGCTTTTTATTTCCATACTGGCATCTTTTGCGGGAAATCTATTTTTCCGTCCGCTTTTATCGTTCCTTGGAATGACACCCTCCATGGAGGCACATACCGTTCCCTATGCGAGAATATTAGTGACGGCAGCTCCGGTGTTTGCCCTGTCGAGCTTCCTTCAGGTATTTGTGAGAAATGACGATGCCCCGAAGCTTTCGATGACCGGCGTTATTGCCGGCGGAGTCACGAACGTTATTTTGGATTACGTTTATATTTTTATCATGAAATGGGGGATGGCGGGGGCAGTCCTTGCTACCGTAACAGGAACCACGCTGACAGTCCTTATTCTGTGTACCCATTTCTTCTCGAAAGAGAACAACCTGAAGCTGGTCAAAAATATCAGCTTCCGGAAGATGGGCGAGATATTGGGAAATGGAATGTCGAGCTTTATTCTTGAGGTATCGAACGGTGTCGTCACCCTCCTGTTTAACCGTCAGCTCCTCTTTTATATCGGAGATATCGGTGTCGTTGTATACGGCATCATCAGCAATACCGCCTGTGTCGTTATATCGGTATCGAACGGTATCGCCCAGACGGTTCAGCCGATCCTCTCTGCCAATTTCGGAGCAGGAAAGAGAGGCCGGGTACTGGAGGCGAGACGCCTCGGACTTATCGCAGCCCTGTCTGCCGGTGTGGTTTTTGCAGGCTCCGGCTATCTGTTCCCGGTACAGCTCTCTCATCTGTTTTTAGAGCCGACGGAGGAAATATTAAGAATGGCGGTTCCTGCGATCCATCTGTATTTTGCAAGCTTTCTGATCGGAGAATGGAATATTCTGTATGGAACCTATTTCCAGTCAGTCGTTCGTCCGGGGCTGTCCCTTTTGATCACACTCCTCCGTGGTGTAATCTTAAACAGTATTCTTGTATTTTTACTCCCGGCGTTATTCGGGGTTGACGGAATATGGATAACGGTCACAGTGTCCGAATTTATTACCGCACTGGTCACCACATATCTGATCCGCAAAGAGAGAAAGGAATTGACAACTTCGGTTAGTTGTGGTTAAAATTAGAAAAAACTAGAATAAAAGGAGACAAAATATATGATCAGAGTAGGAATCATGGGATATGGAAACCTTGGCCGCGGTATTGAGTGTGCGATCAAACAGAATCCGGATATGGAGCTTGCAGCAGTATTTACCAGAAGAAATCCGGACAGGGTAAAGATCCTGACAGAGGGTGTGACCGTATATCCGGCTGATGAGGCAAAGAGTATGGCAGATAAGATCGACGTTTTGATCCTCTGCGGAGGAAGCGCAACAGACCTTCCGGTACAGACTCCGGAATATGCAAAATATTTTAATGTTGTCGACAGCTTTGATACTCATGCAAGGATTCCGGAACACTTTGCAAATGTAGATAAGGCAGCAAAAGAATCCGGTAAGATCGCAGTTATTTCCGCAGGCTGGGATCCGGGAATGTTCTCTTTAAACCGTGTCTATGCCAATGCGATCCTTCCTGACGGAAAAGACTATACCTTCTGGGGCAGAGGCGTAAGCCAAGGACATTCCGATGCGATCCGCCGGATCGCCGGTGTTAAGGATGCAAGGCAGTATACCGTACCGGTACCGGCTGCGCTGGAGGCAGTAAGAAGCGGAGAGACTCCGGAGCTTACCACAAGACAGAAGCATACAAGAGAGTGCTATGTTGTAGCAGAGGATGGAGCAGATAAGGCAAAGATCGAAGAAGAAATCGTAACCATGCCGAACTATTTTGCAGATTATGATACAACAGTACATTTTATTACGGATGAGGAAATGAAACGGGATCACAGTGCGCTTCCGCACGGAGGTCTTGTTATCCGCAGCGGAAAGACCGGATGGAGCTTGGAAAACAACCATCTGATCGAATACAGCCTGAAGCTGGATTCCAATCCGGAATTTACGGCCTCTGTGATCACTGCATGTGCGAGAGCCGCATTCCGCATGAAGCAGGAGGGAATGAGCGGATGCAAGACGATCCTCGATATCCCGCCGGCATATCTTTCTTCCATGAGCGGGGAAGAACTCAGAAAAAATCTGTTATAAAAGATAAGATAATTAAGAATAAGAAAAAACTAAGAATAAGAAAAACTAAAAAGCTGCGGGGCGGATGGAAACATCTGCTTTGCAGCTTTTCTTTTGCGGGAGACAGATAAGAAATTACAAATTACTTAAGATTATGTCAGGCTTCTTGAGCAAGTGCTGGAAATATGATACTCTATTCTTAGAATTTATTGACAATTGCTCAAGACAAAGGAGGAAACTGCCATGAAAAAAAAGCTGTATTGCCTATTGTTTATATTATACATACCGGTTCTGATCGTGATACTGTCGATCAACGGTGTGTTTACCGGACATATAACATCGCTGGTCAATCTCCTGATCAATGTCGGCTTCCTTCTGGTGATCGGAGCAATGTTTATCCTTTCCGCCTTCGCATTTTCCAGACTGCAAAAATTTACCGATGATCTGGAGAAGGCCGGAAATATAATGGAAAAGGAATACGAAACGGTAAAAAGATGCCTGTGGCCGGAATACCGGGAGCGGAAAAATGTCTTTTCGGATGCAGCCCTGAATGAGGCCTTTGAGGAGTACCAGAAGCGCATGGCTTCCGGCAGAACGAAAAGAGGGCAGAACGTAGTGTGCGATCTGGAGGATTATATCAACACAGAGCTTCTGGATCGGGTGGCCATGGCGCACTACAATTCAGCAGTTTCCGGAACACTGACCGGACTGGGCATCTTAGGAACCTTCCTCGGTCTTTCCATCGGCCTCGGTTCCTTTAACGGAGATGATATTTATACGATATCGGATAATGTCGGTCCGCTCCTTGAAGGAATGAAGGTAGCGTTCCACACATCGGTATACGGCATCTTCTTTTCGCTGGTCTTCAACTTTGTATACAGGAGCATTATGGCGGAGGCATACGGGACGCTGGAAAGCTTCCTCATCAAATACCACCAGTATACGGCACCGGCGGAGTCTGATCAGGATGAGACCTCCAGAGCCATGCTCATCTATCAGGCAAACATGAGCAGCTCCATGAAGCATGTTGCAGAGCTTCTGGAGGGGAAGGCCATGGAACAGACAAAGGAAATGGAGCAGATCGCCCACCAGTTTGTGTATTTGATGTCTCAGTCTATCGGGATCGAGCTTGGAAAGCTTGGAAAGAGCTTAAACGATACGGCAGCTGCCTACGAGCAGGGTTCAAAAGCTTATACGAGCATGGAAAAGGCTTCCGAGGAATTCTTAGAGGTGAATCGTTCCATACAAAAGCAGCTGGAGCAGCTGTTAAAGAGGCAGGAGGAGCTTGCTGCCCGGATAGACAAACAGGAGGAGAAGCTTTCCCGAACCTGCAGAGAGCTGGATGAAGAATTAAGCAGCCAATTGTATACATTTAATCAGATGAGGGATATTTATGAAAAATAAACAGAGAGGAAGAATCGTTTTTGAAGATCCGAGTTACTGGCAGTCCTTTTCTGATATGATGGCGGCACTTTTGCTGATCTTTATTCTGATCATCGCGATCACGCTGATGATATACCGACAAAAAACGACAGATCTGGATAAGACGCGTCTGGAGCTTGACGCGGCAAAGGTCGAGCTGGAGCAATTCAGAAAGGATATCGAAGCCTCCAATATGGAGCTGGCCAATTCTCTTGCAGAGCTGCAGATCGCCTATGACGATGCGGCACGGACGCAGGAGGAGCTGGATCAGGCGTATCTGGATATCGATAATGCCATGGAGGAGCTGGAGCAGGCCTATGCCAGTATGCAGCATACAAAGGACGAGCTGGATGCGACGAGAAATGAGCTGCAGGACATTGTCGGCATCCGTACCGATATTATCGGAAAATTACAGAGCCGTTTCAACAACTCGACGATGAGTGTGGATCCGCAGACCGGCTCCATCACATTTTCTTCGGATGTGCTGTTTGCCTTCGGAAGTGCAACCCTTACGGAAGCCAGCAGAAGATCGCTCCGGGAGATCATTCCCATGTATCTGGGAGTGCTGCTGCAGGAGGAGTACCGTCCCTATATCGCGGAGGTCATTATTGAAGGCCACACTGATACAAAGGGAAGCTATCAGAGCAATATGAATCTGTCCTATAACCGGGCGGATGCGGTAGCAAATTTCTGTATGAACGCATCGAATGGGCTTTCTGCCGACGAGATAGCGCGGTTAAAACAGCTTCTGACGGTAAACGGACGTTCCTACAGCAGTCCGGTCTATGTAAGCGGAACGGATCAGGTGGACATGGACGCCTCCAGACGAGTGGAGATCAAATTCCGCCTGAAAGAGGATGAGATGATCCGTAAGATATCAGAAATCTTACAGAAAGAATAGTAAGATTCATGATGCCTCGTATATGGTGAAAAGAAATCTGGACACGGAGTATAAAGTATCATATAATGATGCTAGGTATAAAAACAGATACGGAAAAATTTAAATGAACAGGTGGATATTATGCAAAAAAATCAGGCAATACAGCGCAACGGGATCACGGAAGGAGTGATCTGGCAGCAGTTGCTATTGTTCTTTTTCCCGATTTTGTTTGGAACATTTTTCCAGCAGCTTTACAACACGGCAGACGCAATGATCGTAGGAAAGTTTGTCGGAAAGGAAGCGTTATCTGCGGTAGGCGGGACAACAGGAACGCTGATCAACCTTCTTGTCGGGTTCTTCGTCGGGCTTTCTTCCGGTGCGGCTGTCGTTGTATCTCAGTATTACGGTGCAGGACAGGAGAATCAGGTCAGAAAGGCCGTTCACACCTCCTTCTATCTGTCGATCTGCGGCGGTATTTTCCTTATGCTCATCGGAGAGGTATTTACCCCGGCTGCTATCGATATGATGGGAGTTCCGGAGGAGATACGGGCCTATTCGATCTCCTATATGCGGATCTATTTTCTCGGAATAATCGGAAACCTGCTTTATAACATGGGTGCAGCGATCCTGCGTGCGGTAGGAGATTCCAAGCGTCCGCTCTATTTCCTGATCGCCTGCTGCCTTACGAATATCGCCCTCGACCTGCTGTTTGTCATCGTACTGAAGATGGAAGTAGCCGGCGTTGCGTGGGCAACGATCATTTCCCAGCTTGTTTCCGCAGTGCTTGTTATGGCAACGCTGATGCGATCGAAGGAATCCTTCCGTTTTGAGCTTCGGTATCTGCGTATGGACAGGCTGATGCTGGCAAAGATCATTAAGATCGGACTTCCGGCGGGGATCCAGTCTATGATGTATTCGATCTCCAATATTCTGATCCAGGCAAACATCAACAGCTTCGGCACCGATGTTATTGCCGCATGGGCTGTGTACGGAAAGGTGGACGGATTATTCTGGATGACAATGGATGCAATGGGAATTGCCATTACCACCTTTGCGGGACAGAACTTCGGAGCCGGAAAGCTGGATCGTCTGAAAAAGGGAAATCGTGTCGGTCTGGTGATGACAACGATCATTACGGCGATCCTCGGCGGATTTATCATAATCTTCGGACATGGTCTGAGCACCCTGTTTACCAGTGATGCGGCAGTTCTTGAGGAAAGTATAAAGATCATCAACTTTATCACTCCGTTCTGGTTCTGCTATGTCTGCGTGAATGTGTATTCCTGCACACTTCGAGGGATCGGCGATGCGTTTGTACCTATGCTTTTGATCTGCTTCGGAACCTGCGGACTCCGTGTTCTGTGGGTGCTGATCGCCGGACTGGTCTGTCCGGGATTATATACGACGCTTGTGAGCTATCCGCTTAGCTGGACCATCACATCGATCGGATTTATTGTCTACTATTACCGGTTCAGCGAAATGCGTAAAATAAA
The DNA here is from genome assembly GCA_900556965.1 of uncultured Clostridium sp. Next base: position 7,465 of record USQV01000007.1, on the reverse strand, counting down.
TCAAATGTCGTAAAATTCAGGAAAAATAAATATGGATACACAATTTGAGTTTACTGAAAAAAATGGAGGCGCCTGTGTGACAAGGATTCTGTCGCCGGGCGCCGCCTGTGTTGTACCGGAAAGCTTAGGCGGATATCCGGTAACAGAGCTTTCTGACAGGGCCTTTGCCCGGACGGGGGTGCGGGAGATATTTCTTCCCCAAGGGCTGAAAAGGATCGGAAGGTATTGCTTTTACGGCTGCGAAAGCCTCGAGAGCCTTCATGTATTTGCAGGAACAACAGAAATCGGAGGCGGAGTCTTTAACGGCTGTGCCAATGTAAAGGAAATATTTTTTCATCTGGACGCCACGGAGAGATCGGCTTTAAGGGATTTTGTCACAGAGCTGAACGGAAGACTTACCGTTCATTTCTTTCTTTCTTCGGAGGGAGAGGATAAGGAGGCGTTCCGGTTGATCTTTCCTGCTTATTATGATGAAGCGGTGGAAAACACTCCGGCGCGGATCACCGTGTCCAATATACATGGAACCGGGCAGAAGTACCGGTACTGCTTTGAGGATAAGAAGGTACGATTTGATAAATATGACCGCCTGTTTATATATGAAAAGGCGGAGGAGCCGGTTTCCATGGCAGCGGAGATCGCAGTTTCAAGGCTGATGTATCCGCATGGGCTATGGGAGGAAGCGAGAGTAAGATACCGGGAATTTGTCGAGGAGAATCTATATCCGATCATGCTGCAAAATCTGCATAAGCCGGAGTGCTTTCTCTGGCTGCTCCGTGAATTTACCGGGAAACAGGGACTTACGGAGGAAGAAACAGACCGGCTGATCGGTGAGGCGTCGAAGCGCAGGCTGGCAGAGATCGCAGGACTGCTTATGGATTATAAGCACAGAAGCTTTTCCGAAAAAAAGAAGAAATTTGCCTTTTAACCGACGTAGGCAGCAAAGCGGAGGGAAAATATCCGCCTGATGTGAATGAGAAGTGAACACGGATCAGAATGACCCGTTGGATCAATAAGTTTTATGAAAAGAGAGGTTTTAATCATGGATCGTCTGGAACAGAAAATTTTAAATATTATTGATGAGCACGCAGAGGAGCTTCAGGAGATTGCTTTTGCGATCTATCACCATCCGGAGCGCGGCTTTGCAGAGCATGAGACAGCAAAGAAGGCGGCAGATTTTCTCCGTAAATATGGAATGGAACCGCGCGAAGGTCTGGCTTTGACCGGTGTTAAGGCGGATATCAACAAGTCGGAAGGCCCGAGCGTGGCCCTGATCGGTGAGCTGGACGGAATCGGCTGCCCGGCTCATCCGGATGCCGCACCGTCAGGAATTGCCCACGCATGCGGTCATGAAGCACAGATGATCGCGATCATGGGAGCGGCATTGGCGTTAAATGATCCGGAGGTAAAAGCGGCTTTGGGCGGACGAGCCGTATTCTTCGGGGTTCCTGCCGAGGAAAACCTCTCTGCCGATATTAAAGAGGAGCTGGCAAAGGAAGGCATCCGGTTTAATGGCGGAAAGAGTGAGCTGATCCGCCGCGGGGAATTTGATGATATCGATATTTCCATTACCTCCCATGTCCACATGGTTCAGGGAACAGAGGCAGATATTCTTCTCGGAAATGTGGCAAGCACCGGCTTTGTTGCAAAATCTGTTCATATGCTCGGAAAGGCAGCCCATGCGGCAGCGGCTCCCCACGAAGGAATAAATGCGTTAAATGCGGCGACCCTTGGATTTAGTGCAATGGGAATGATCCGGGAGACATTTGAGGAGAAGGATGCGATCCGTGTCCACGGCCAGATCCGTGATGACGGCTTCCCGTGCCAGACGATCCCGGACCATGTACTGGTAGATCTCATGGTACGTGCAAAAACGCTGGATGCGATCAAAAAGACCTCTGTGAAGGTGGATCGCGCCTACGAGGGTGCGGCCCATGCCATTGGCGCTGAGGCGAAGATCGTTACAACTCAGGGCTATCTTCCTGTCCTTGCCCGTCCTGCCGATCCCGCCCTTATTGAGGCAGCCGAGGTGTTGAAGGAGCAGCGTCCGGATACGACGATCAGCCGGATCACTGACGATATGATAAACTTTGCATCGACAGACGTGGGAGATCTTACCCACATTATGCCGGTATTAAACTTTACCTTCGCAGGAGCTGAGGGCGCGCTTCACAGCAAGGATTATAGGATCACAGATCCATATAAGATCCATATCATGCCGGCAAAGATGATGGCGGTTACTGCTTATCACCTTCTTAAGGATGGGGCGGCAGAGGCCAAAGAGATCCTTAAGGAATTTAAGCCGACGATGACAAGAGATGAATATATGGATTATGCAGAGTCTCTGCACTAGAGAGAAGCTGCCTGATCAAGACAGACAGGCGGCCTACAGGTATTCATAAGAGAAATTCCTTTTCCGGAGAAGCTATCCGGAAAGGGAATTTTTTGGGCTATAGGGCGAGGAAGTATTCGCCAAGGAGAAGGCAGGAGGTATGTTTATGAGAGAGGATGAGGCGTATCGTTCTCCGATCTTTAAGGAGCAGATGGTTTCGGAGGAGCTGGTCTCCGTATGTATGGAGATCCTTCGGAATGCCAGAAATGAGCTGTATCTTTCGATGCGTTTTCTGGATCTTTCCCTGAGCTCGCTGTATTTTGCACCGGAGCTTTCTATCGATGGTATGGGAACAGACGGAAGCGGGCTTTTTTTCCAGCCGTCGCAGCTGGCCGCCCTTTATAGAAAAAACAGGATCTATGTGAACCGGACGTATCTCCACTCGGTATTTCACTGTCTGTTCTGCCATATATGGACAAGAAAAAAACGTGCGGAGGAATACTGGAACCTGGCATGTGACATCGCAGTGGAGTCGATCATCGACGACCTGCATTATCCCTGCATCCACCTTGCCGTATCGCCGGTACGCAGAGAGCTTTATATGCGTCTGGGATCCAGAATATCGGTTTTTAATGCAGAAAGCATCTATCATGCCCTGCAGGAGATGGGACTTTCGGAAGGAGAGTACATGAGGCTGGCAGCGGAATTTCACCGGGATTCCCATTCTCACTGGGAAAAGGAGGAAGCTCCGCCTAAGACCGGGCGGCCGAAAAATAATAAAGAGGACTGGGATGATCGGAGAGAAAAGATGCAGGTGGAGATGGAGACATTTTCACAGGAGGCATCAGAGGATGACGGAAATCTTCGGAATCAGCTTGCAGTCGAGAACCGGGAGCGGTATGATTATAAGAACTTTCTGAAAAAGTTCTCCGTACTCCGGGAGACCCTTCAGGTGGATCCGGACGCGTTTGATTATGTGTTTTATCATTATGGAATGGAGCTCTATGGGAATATGCCATTAATTGAGCCTCTGGAGACAAAGGAGCTTCGCCGGATCGAGGATTTTGTCATCGTTATCGATACGTCTATGTCCTGTTCGGGAGAGCTGGTAAAAAAGTTTCTGGAGGAAACGTATACGGTTTTGTCACAGTCGGAAACTTATTTTAAGAAGGTAAACATCCACATTATCCAGTGTGATGACAAGATGCGTCAGGATGTGAAGATCGAAAATGAGGAACAGCTTAGGAAATATATGGAAGATCTGACGCTGCTGGGAATGGGCGGAACAGATTTCAGACCGGCCTTTCTCTATGTGGAGCAGCTGATGCGGGCTCAACGGTTTTCTGCACTGAAGGGGCTTATATACTTCACGGACGGAAAGGGGATCTATCCGGTAAAGATGCCTCCTTATGATACAGCGTTTGTTTTTATGGAGGAGAGCTATTCAGATGTAGATGTGCCCCCATGGGCCATCAAGATCATTCTGACCCCACAGGAGCTGGGAGAGGAAGTCGGAGGTATAAATTGATATGGATATAAAGCGGGCAAAAGAGGAGATCAGACATACGATCGAGGCATATTTAATGAAAAACAGCCATGGCGAATATATGATACCGTCTATGCGCCAGAGGCCGGTGCTGCTTATGGGGCCGCCCGGGATCGGAAAGACGCAGATCATGGAGCAGGTGGCAAGAGAATGCGGGATCGCCCTTGTGGCATACACGATCACGCATCATACAAGGCAGAGTGCGATCGGCCTGCCGTTTATATCGGAAAAGGAGTACGGCGGGGAGAAAAAACAGGTGACGGAGTATACCATGAGCGAGATCGTGGCCTCTATTTATGATAAAATGGAGGAGACCGGTCTTCGTGAAGGCATCCTGTTTATCGACGAGGTGAATTGTGTTTCCGAAACGCTGGCTCCCGCCATGCTGCAGTTTTTACAGTATAAGACCTTTGGAAACCATAAGATCCCGGACGGATGGATCATTACAGCGGCCGGAAATCCACCGGAATACAATAAATCCGTCAGAGAGTTTGATATTGCGACATTGGATCGGATAAAGAGGATCGATGTGGAGGCAGATTTTAACGTATGGAAGGAATATGCCGCGAAGGTAAATATCCATTCGGCAGTGTTGTCTTACCTGACGGCACGTCCACAGTATTTCTATCAGGTGGAAACAACAGTGGACGGAAAGATATTTGCGACACCGAGAGGCTGGGAGGATCTGTCTGAGTTTCTCGAGGTGTATGAGAAGCTTGAGCTTCCGTTTGACCGGGAGGTGGTCGGACAGTACATCCAGCACGCAAAGATCGCAAAGGACTTTGCCGCATATCTGGAGCTTTACCGCAAATATCAGTCTCTTTACCAGATCGATGAGATCCTTTCGGGAAATCGCAGCGAGGCGTTGATGGAGCAGGCGGCCCGTGCCCCGTTTGATGAAAGGCTTTCGGTCATCAGCCTGATCCTTTCCAAGCTGAATAATGAATTTCGCAGGATCGCGAACCGGGAAAATATCCTTGAGCTGGTCTTTGGCAGGTTAAAGACATATAAGGAGAGTCAGGAGGCCGAGGAGCAGCCCTTCGGATATATGGAGCAGCTTCTGGAGGAGTACCGCCTTGAATACGAGGGAAAGAAAAAGGCCGGACTTCTGACCCGGGATGAACAGTATGAATACCGGGATGCCGGAGAGCTCCTTGGCAGATATGCACAGGCCGTAAGAGGCAAAACCGAGAACCGGAAGGACGAGGTCTTTTCCCGTCTTGCCGACCTGTTCGGAAAAGACCGGGAGGAATATGAAACGCTTTGCCGGGATGGTCTTGGGATGTTAGAGTATGCGTTTGATTTTATGGAAGGAACCTTTGGAGACAGTCAGGAGATGGTCATCTTCATTACAGAGCTCAATACCAGCTATTATGCCGTTCGTTTTCTGGAGGAAAATGAGTGTGAGCGATATTTCCAATATAACAAACGCCTGCTGTTTGAGGACAGAGAGAAGGATATCCTGACCAGGCTGGACAGGCTGAGCTAAACGCTCCGAGATAAGGTGCGGTACCGGAAGCATGTGCAAAGTTTCACAGAAACGCAACTAAAGTAAGAGAGCAGGCCCCTAAGGGGAAAGCACCTGCATCAGGAGGAATGAAAAATGCAATATGAAGGAACATTATATCGTCCGCCGAGTGAGGCGTACAGCCTGATCATTCAGGTAACTATCGGATGTGCCCACAATAAATGTACGTTCTGCAACATGTACCGGGAAAAGAAATTCAGAGTCCGGACAAAAGAGGAGATCATGAAGGATCTGGATGAATGCTATTCCTATTACGGCTCCAGAGTCCGCCGCGTGTTCTTTGCGGACGGAGATGCCCTTGTGGTCAAGACAGAAATGCTTCTGGAGCTTCTTCAATATGTCCATGAGAAATTTCCGTTTGTGGAACGAATTGCGTCTTACGGAACAGCAAAGGATGTGCTGAAAAAATCAGAGGAAGATTTAAAAGCACTTGCCGAGGCCGGACTGGAGCTCATCTATCTCGGAGCAGAATCCGGAGATGACCGGGTCTTAGAGCATATCAATAAGGGCGTAACGGCGGCAGAGATCATTGAGGCCGGACAAAAGCTGAAACGATGCGGCTTAAAGACTTCGGTTACTTTGATCTCCGGACTTGGGGGAAGAAAGGGGATCCGCGAGCATGCGATAAAATCTGCGGAGCTGATCACCGGCATGAATCCGGAGTATGCTTCCTTCCTGACGCTCCGGCTTTATGAAGGCACAAAGATGAACGAGGAGGTCAAAAGCGGTCAGATGGAGCTGATCACTCCGGATGAGATCGTGGAGGAGATGGAGCTGTTCCTCAAGCATGTCGATTCCCCGGGAACGATATTCCGAACAAACCACGCTTCCAATTACTTTGTTCTTGCAGGCACACTCAATGAGGATATACCGCGGATGCTGGCAGAAATGGAAGACGCCAAAGAAAAACAGGGATATCGTCTGGAAGAATGGCGGAGGCATATTTAGATCCGGCCGCGTCTTTTGGCAGGGATCTGTCTGGCGAGCGCTCTCTGGTTCGGCTGTCTGCTCTGCGATACGTACATTGGGTACAGAGAGGGAGAAAAGGACTTAAGAAAATTATATGAGCAGAAGGAACAGATAGAAAAACAGATAGAAGAATCGATAAAGGAACAGGCTGAGAAAATGCCGGGAGAATCGGCAAAGGAATCGACCGGAGAACCAGCGGAGAAACCGGTGGGCGAACCGACAGAGGAATGGTCAGGAGAACCTACCGGAGAGCAGATCGTCTGCCGGTTAAAGGAGATCAATGCAGACGTGGCAGGCTGGATACAGATCGACGGCACCCCCATCAATTATCCGGTCATGCACACGCCACAGGATCCGGATTTTTATCTCTCCCACGGGTTTGATAAGAAAAGCTCGATCTACGGCATGATCTATATGGATGCAGGCTGCAGCCCGGATAAGGACGGTATGAATTATCTTCTGTACGGCCATCACATGAAAAACGGCTCCATGTTTGCCTCACTGAAGCGTTATCAAAGCGAGGAATACTGCAAAAAAAATCCGCAGATTCGATTTGACCTTACGGATTCCTGCGGAAAGTGGGAGATATTTGCTGTTTTAAGGATTTCTGCCGCAGATCTTACCCGGGAGAAAAATAAGATGCTGGCCGCCGGGACAAGGGAGAGCTATCAGGCTCTGATGGAATATGTAGAAGAAAACCGCCTGTATGATACAGGCGATCTTCCGCAATGGCCTCAAAAGCTTTTAACACTTGTGACCTGCGAATATACGGAAAAAGACGGAAGATTGTTTTACGACCGTGCAGGTCTCTTCTGTGAACGGGGTACCGGGCCATTCTTATGTCATGAATGGGGGGAACCTGGAAAATAATGGTTATTCTGTCGGTTTGTCCGGAGTTCCGGTGAAAACCCGTGACTGGCAATGGAATCTGTATACTTATTTTTCAGGTAACCTGAATAAAGTGCGTTCTCAGACAGTAGAAAAATATACGATAGATTCTTATTTAAACGGAACTGCATTGGTAGATGGAGAGGCGGTCAGTAGTTTTTATTCTTATCGTTTCCTGGGCCTTAATCCTGCGAACGGCGTCCCT
>USQV01000006.1 GCA_900556965.1 uncultured Clostridium sp. | reverse complement strand
TATGGCGGCAGCACAGGTATAGAGGCGAAGCCCCTGATATTCTCCAAATGTATATTTATTTTCCATATCCGTGATCTGGAACGGGCGGATCCCGAAATATGCCATCATAAACAGATGCTGTCCGAATGTAGTGAAGGCAAAGGTAAAGATCCCTCCGGCATCCTCTCCTGCGATCTGCACGACGGCGATCGTCAGAAGCATGGAGGCAAACGCATAGAGAAAGCTTCCGGCCATATTCCACAGTATGTTCTGTCTCTCCGGATTTTTAGATTCACGCCCGATGATCAGCTCCGCCAGCTTCTTCCTTAACATTCTGCTCTCCGTCCGAATTCCTTTTCCACACAGGCGAAGGCAGATTCGATCACCTTATCCATATCGTAGTATCTGTATTCTGCAAGGCGGCCGCCAAAAATAACCTTTTTCTCTTTTTCTGCAAGGTCGGCATATTTCCGGTACAGCTCCTGATTTTTCTCATCATTTACCGGGTAATAGGGCTCCATCCCTTCCGTCCAGTCTGCCGGGTATTCTCTCGTGATGACGGTTTTTTCCTGCGTGCCAAATTCAAAGTGCTTGTGTTCAATAATCCTTGTATATGGCGTTTCCCTGTCCGTGTAATTGATAACGGCGTTTCCCTGATAATTATCTGTATCCAGAGTTTCCGTTTCAAAACGAAGGCTTCTGTACTCCAGCTTTCCGAAGCGGTATCCGAAATAGCTGTCGATGGTTCCTGTATAGATTACCTTTTCAGCTTTTGCATCCCACCGCTCTTTATCTGCAAGGTAGTCCGTGCCAAGCTCAATGTCGCAGCCTGCAAACAGCTTCTCAACGATCCGGTTATAGCCGCCGATCGGGATACCCTGATATCGGTCATTGAAATAGTTGTTGTCGTAGGTGTATCTTACCGGCAGCCGTTTGATGATAAACGCCGGAAGCTCCGTACAGTCCCGGCCCCACTGCTTCTCCGTATAGCCCTTGACGAGCTTCTGATAGATATGGGTTCCTACAAGGCTGATGGCTTGCTCCTCCAGATTTTTCGGCTCACCCTTTATCACTTTTCTCTGCTCTGCAATGATTGCCTTTGCTTCCTCCGGCTTCGATATTCCCCACATCCGGCTGAATGTATTCATATTAAAAGGCATATTATACATTTCACCCTTATAATTTGCCACCGGACTGTTTGTGTAACGGTTAAATTCTACAAGACTGTTTACAAAATCCCACACCTTGCGGTCACTGGTATGAAAGATATGTGCCCCGTATTTGTGGACATTGATCCCCGCGATCTCCTCGCAGTAAATATTTCCGCCCAGATGATCTCTTTTTTCAACCACCAGACATTTCTTTCCCTCTTTTTGTGCATAAAACGCAAACACACCTGCGAACAGACCGCTGCCCACAAGCAGATAATCGTACTGCTTCATGAAAAAACCTCCAGTTTTATCTCTGTCCGATCTCAGTCAGATAAGATCCCACACCTCTTTCACAAATCGGGATCCCGCGCAAGTCCTACGGATCTTCGACTTATATTTTCCGGATCTTTATGGGCGCTGTTTCTCCAGCAATTCTGCGGCTCCTTCCCATATTCCTCTGCATATAAACAGAATAGAGCCTGCCAGAATAAAAAGGTCGCCCAGATTAAATACCACCTTTTTTAACGCCTTCCACTGGATACTGAAATAATCGACCACATATCCGCGCATCCATCGGTCAAAAAGATTGCTCGCACCTCCGGCCAGCACCAGAGTAAGCGCCAGCTTATCAACAAAACGTCCCTTAAGTCCCATAAGGTATGACCATGCTCCCAGTACGGCAGAGGTCATGCACAGAGGAACCAGCTCCACCGCCCGTGTGCCCTTTAAATAGCCGAAGGGAAAGCCGGAATTATGATGCCGGTAAAGACGGATCCGGCCCTTTGAGCCCTCCATATCTCTGGGAAATGATTCCTTATCCTGTGCCTCGATCTGCTTTTTCAGAGCCAGATCGGTAAGTGTCAGTGTTGTACCGAATGTCAGAAATCCAAACATAGCAATTCCCCTTTCTTTCCTTATCTTACACTATTTTTTTAACTCCGTCTATCATTTTAGCCACTTCCTGCATATAGTATTAACAACTTTCCTGCGGAGTATCAGCATGTCCTGTACGATCAATGTTGCTTCAGAAGAATATGCAGACTTCATCACCACCTATTCTTCTTCACCAGAGGAGCTTATCCGTTCTTCCAAAACCTCCTGCATCGACTTTATCAATCATCGTTTTGCCGTGCTCCATATACCTCTTGCCTCCGTTCTTCCGCTGCGTCTTTCCACATACACCTATCCGGCTATTCCGAATCTTTATTCTCTGCTGGACGCTTCCGCCATGGAAAACGCCGGGATCCTTCCCACATCCCGTGTACCGGCCTTTTCCAATCAGGGAGAAGGCGTTATCATCGGCTTCGTCGATACCGGGATCGACTACACGGATCCCCTTTTCCGATTCCCGGACGGATCCACAAGAATCCTTGGGATATGGGATCAGACCATCGAAAATCCGGATAAAGAATATCAGGATCTGCTTTACGGGACGCAGTATACCCGTGAGGATATCGACCGGGCACTCCGTTTTACGGATCCCTTCTCCCTTCTTCCTTCCCGAGATGAAAATGGCCACGGCACATTTCTTGCCTCCGTGGCAGCCGGAAACAGCGATCCCCAAAAGGAATTCACCGGTGCGGCTCCGAGAGCATATCTTGCGGCAGTCCGTCTGAAGCCGGCAAAAAAATATCTGCGGGATTTTTACCTGATCCGGGAGGACGCAGAGGCTTATCAGGAAAATGATATTATGATGGGAATCTCCTATCTCATGAGCCTAGCCCGGCAATACTCAATGCCGATGGTCATCTGCTTAGGACTCGGGACGAATCAGGGCAGTCATACCGGCCGTTCCCCTCTGGGACTATATATGAATGATTTAAGCTCCTATTTCGGCGTTGTCCTCGTAACGGCCGCCGGGAATGAGACCGGGTATGGGCATCATTACAGTGCTTCTCTGACTGCCGGAGAAAAATCCCGGCTGGTAGAGCTGAATGTAGGAAAAGACGATCCCGGATTTTCCATGGAGCTCTGGGCTCAGGACGTGGAGGTCTACCGGGTCGGCTTTGTTTCTCCCACCGGAGAGGTCATAGAGCCGCTTCCCTCCGCAGTCGGAGAGGAAAATGTGCTCCGTTTTCTTGTCGAGCAGACGGAGATCACGGTATACACAGACATTGTAAGCTCCTCCAGTGGCAGTCAGATGATCTTTATCCGTTTTCGTGATCCTATGCCGGGCATCTGGAGCATCCGCGTCGTGAGCGTGTTGGATATCACCGGTACCTTCCATATCTGGCTGCCCTGCCACGGCTTCCTTTCCGAGGATACCCGCTTCCTGCTTCCGGATCCCGACACCATCATAACAGAGCCCGGAAATGCCCAGCTCCCCATCACGGTCTCCGCCTATGACCATACCACCGGTGGGATCTACATCCATTCCGGCCGCGGCTACAGCCGATCCGGACAGATAAAGCCTGAGTTTGCTGCCCCCGGTGCAGGGATTTTAGGAAGCGGAAAGGGCGGTTCTTTTACGAAGAAGACCGGCACCTCGGTCTCTGCCGCTCTCACCTCAGGAGCCGCAGCCATTCTGCTTCATTGGGGGATCCTGCAGCATAATTATCCTTTTATGAACACCTCCGTCGTCAAAACCTGGCTTATACGGGGAGCAAAAAGAAATCCAGCATCCTCATACCCGAACCGGGAGTTCGGATACGGGACACTGGATCTTTATGAGACCTTTTTCCGCCTGCGGCTTTAATCCTCAGCCGGAGCCTTTAATGCTTTTACCTGTTTTTCCTCCGGCAGCACATTATTTCGCATTTCGATACGCGGGCCGCCATGCTTTTCCAGATAGGCTCTTGTAATGGTCACGGTACCGATGTTGGAATCCTTCGGGATCTCGTACATGATATCCAGCATGAAGTCTTCGATAATCGCCCTGAGTGCTCTGGCGCCGGTTTCCTTCTTAAGCGCCTCCTCGGCGATCCATTCCAGAGCATCCTCATCAAACCTTAATTCTACCTCATCCATTCTGAGGAGCTTCTGATACTGCTTTAAGATCGCATTTTTCGGTTCCTTTAAGATGCGGATCAGGGATTCCTTTGTAAGCCCTCGAAGTGTCACTGTCACCGGAAGACGTCCCAGAAACTCCGGTATCATTCCGAAGTTCCTCAGATCCTTGTTCGTCACATTGCTTAAAATATCCGGATCCTTATCAAACTTATCCTTAAGCTCCGCGTTAAAGCCGATGGAGGACTGTTCCGTGAGCCGCTCTCTGATGATATTTTCCAAATCCGGGAAGGCGCCTCCGCAGATAAACAGAATATTGTCGGTATTGACCGTTTCCATAGGCGTCATGGCATTCTTCTGGTTCGTTCCCACAGGAACCTCCACCGATGCCCCCTCTAGGAGTTTTAAAAGCTCCTGCTGAACAGATTCACCGCTGACATCTCTTGTGCTTGTCGACTTCTTTTTTGCGATCTTGTCGATCTCGTCAATGAAAACGATGCCCATCTCTGCCTTTTCCACATCATTATCGGCCGCCGCCAAAAGCTTTGAGATCACGCTTTCGATATCGTCACCGATATATCCGGCCTCGGTCAGTGATGTGGCATCTGCGATCGCCAACGGGACATTTAACAGCTTTGCAAGGGTTTTTACAAGATATGTCTTTCCGCTTCCGGTCGGCCCGATCATCAGGATGTTTGATTTTTCGATCTCCACATCCTCTCCGTACTGCTTCGCATCCGGTGAGGTACGGTCAAATACCCGCTTATAGTGGTTATAGACAGCTACCGATACGACCTTTTTCGCCTTCTCCTGACCGATCACATATTCATCCAGCTGTGCTTTGATCTTACTCGGAGCCGGGATCTCGTTCAGCTTAAAAAGCTCCTTTTTCTTTCCGGCTTTCTTCTTTTTTACTTTCTTTTTTCCGGTTATCGCTCCCAGATCGATCTGTCCGATGGGAATGCCCCAGCCCATATTTCCCCATGGGAAACCGCCGTCGAAGGGATCCTTATCCTCATCTCCTGCATCCTCGGCGTCTTCTGCATCCTCGGAGGATTCCGAAGCCTCGGCATCTTCGATATCATCGTCCTCGGTGTCTGCCTTGTCCTCTTTGTTGTCCTTAATTGGCTCTTTTTCCTCTGTTCCGGTTTTCTTTTCCTCCTCCGGCTTTGTCGGGGGCATCTGCCACATTCCGGCCGGCATTCCGCCATTCCAGAGCTGCTCCGGAGTAATGCCGGAGAGCTTGCTTAGATCCATTCCGCTCTTTGTCACCGAATCAAAGGCTCTCTGCATACAATCACGGCAGATGTCGATTCCTCCGGGCATCGTGATCATCGGGCCTGCCTTACTCTCCGGTCTGCGGCACACATAGCAGACCTTGCTGTACTCGTTACCATTTTCTTCGTTTCTATCGTTCAATCTTATTCTCCTTGCGTATCCTTCACTTTATGTACTACATAGTGCAGCTGCATCTAGCTGCAAGTATTAATTATAAAGCATTTCCATATCCCACGCAAGTTAATTTCCTATTAACAAAAGGGCAGTCCCACCGTTATCCGGCAGAACCGCCCTTGTAAAGCGAACAAATTATACAATTAGTTGTTTCTGGCTTCTTCCATAGCCTTTTCACCATTTGCCTGTGCATCCTTCAGGGCAGTGTCGATATCCTTCTCACCGCTGAATACAAGGTCAAGCTGATCTCCGAGAGCGTCGAGGGCATTGATGCCGCCGATGTTTCTTGTTCCCTGGAAACCACGATCCATGCAGTCAAAGCAGAGCTGCTTGATCGGTTTTTCTTTTAATACTTCGGCAAATACCGGATCCTTCTCTGCAGACTTACGAACCGGGATGTAACCTGTCTGAGCTGCAAAATATGCGGTATTCTCTGTCTTTGTTAAGAACTTTAAATACAGCCAGCTTGCTTCCTTCTCGGCATCGCTTCCTACGTTAAAGGCTGCAACGTTTGTACCATAGTATAACTGATCGTCTGTCTTATGTGCCGGAAGTGCAGCTGCTTTGATCGTGATCCCTTCCATTGTGCCGCTCTCAATATACGGAAGTGCAGATGTGGAAGCTACACACATAGCAGCACGTCCCTGCTGTACCGGAACATTGGCGTTCTTATCTTCGCCTGCAAATCTTGCACTCTTATTCTGGAACATGCTGTTAAGGAACTCAATTGCCTCTTTTGTCTCCGGTGTATCAAAATACAGCTCGTTTGTCTCCTCGTTCATGGTTGCACCGCCTGCCTGCTTTAACCACGGAGCGATATCGGTAGACAGGTTGTTGGCAAATACGATGCCGTATACATCCGGCTCACCATCACCATCTGTATCCTTTGTGAGCTTTTCAGCTGCATCTGCCCATTCTTCCCATGTAGTCGGAACCTCAATGCCGGCCTCCTGGAACATTCCTTCATTATAGTAAAGAACCATCATGCTCTTGTTTAACGGCATTGCATACTGAGCGTCTCCCCAGATACAATCATCCATAAACATTGCCGGGAAATCAGCCTTATCTTCGGCAGTAAGACCGATCTCGCTGTCATTGATATATGGTGTCAGATCTAATGCCAGTCCCTTGTCTACATACCAGGAAAGACGGTTGGAATATACCTGAGAAAGGTTCGGAAGCTGTTTTGCCTTTGCGGATGCCATCAGCTTGTCGAACAGATCCAGATATCCGCCCTGATTCACCATGTTGACCTTGATGTTCGGATACTCCTTCATGAAGTCATCTGTGATCTTCTGAAGTGCCTCCTCGTTGACACCGTTCATTGCATGCCAGAAGCTTATCTCTACATTCTCTCCTTTTGCTTCTTCAGTGGCTGCCTCTGTAGCTGCCTCTGTAGCTGCTTCCGTAGCTGCTTCTGTCTGCGGTGCCGGTGTTTCAGCCGGCTTGGATGTACCGCATGCTGTCAGAGAAACAGCCAATGCGCCTGCTAAAACAGCGCTTAATACTTTTTTCATTTTACTCTCCTCCTGAGTATTAAATAGAATTTATAAATTCGGCTCACGCCGGATCTATCAAACGTATGTTACCCCTTCAGCCCGGTCCTGCTCACTCCCTGAATAATATACTTCTGCGTGAACAGATAGACCATCAGCGTCGGCGATATGATCAGCAGCGAAAATGCCATCAGGGTATTATAGCTGACTCCTGCCTCGGTGGAAAAATAGGCAAGTCCCACCGGAAGCGTTCTCATATCCTTGGAATTGGTCGCGATCAACGGCCAGAGATACGCATTCCAGCTATTGATCACCTTTAACAGGGCTATGGACACGATAGTCGGCCGCGACATCGGCACCATGACGGTAAGCAGGTAGCGAAAATCCCCACAGCCGTCCATCCGCGCCGCCTTATAGTAAGATTCAGGAATAGACGCAAACTGCTGCCGCAGCAAAAAAATGGAAAACACGCTGGCTCCCCATGGAGCGATCAATGCCTTATAGGAATTTATCCAGCCTAATTTTGCAAGTGTCACGAAATTCGGAATTACCAGAATTTCTCCGGGAACCATCATCGTCGCGACCAGAAGGATAAACAATATGTTTTTCCCTTTAAACTCCAACCTTGCGAAGGCGAAAGCCGCCAGTATCGTAGTTATCAGCTCGCAGGAAGTAATACATACCGTTACGATCATACTGTTCCGGAAATATTTAAAAAACGGGACCGCGTGAAATGCCTCACGGTAATTTTCCCACTGGATCCGGGAAGGGATCCATTTGGGAGGCATCTGTAAGACCTCCTTAGACGGCTTGATGGAGGTAAGGAGCATCCACACAAAGGGAAGCAGGATAAATGCCGCCCCCATGATCAGAATCAGATAGACTACGATTTTTCCAAAAGCTTTTCCAAAGCGTTCTCTCATTACTCCTCCCTCCTTTCTTCCCAGCGCCGCTTCAGTCTGACTGCCGCAAACTGGAACAGCGTGATCAGAAGGATGATCAGGAACAAAACGAATGAGGCCGCCGCTGCCGATGCAAATTCCCAATGGCGGTAGAATTTTGTAAATATGTAATACACGATCGTCAGGCCGCTGTTTAACGGGCCCGGCTGATTGGAATACATTACGTACACCTCATCGAAGGTCTTAAAGATATCGATGATCGTTGTGACCGACAAAAAGAAGATCGTCGGTCTAAGGAAGGGGATCGTGACATAGAAAAAGCGCCGAAGGGCTCCTGCACCATCAATGCAGGCCGCCTGATAATACTGCTTGTCGATCCCTTGAAGTCCGGCAAGAAAGATGATCACCCGGTATCCCAGTCCCTTCCAGACACTTAACACCACCAAGATCGGGATCGTCATCTTCGGATTGGTAAGCCATGCCACCTTGCTGATCCCAAATACCGCAAGGATACTGTTTATCAGACCATAATCCTTATTTAACATCCATGCCCATACGATGGAAACAGCCACCATGGAGGTTACAAAGGGCAGAAAATATATACTCTGAAAAATCTTTCTGCAATGGATGTTCAGATTCAGCAGCACCGCAAATACAAGGGATACCAGTATTGAAAGCGGAGCGGCAAACAAGGTCAGGACACATGTATTTTTTATGGCAAGGATAAAATCCGAGTCATGGAACAGGTTTGAGAAATTATTGAACCCCCACTCGTAGACCACATCCTCCAGATAGTCAAAATCCGTATAAAAGCCCATAAGGAAGGACTTGATGATCGGATAGATCTGAAACACCCCCAGCACCAAAAGAGCCGGGAATAAATAAAGCCATGCCTTGGAAAAATACTTATTTTTCATTTTCCCTTATCTCCTCCGGAAACAGATACGCCTTCTTTGCTTTCAGGTTCAGGTGATCCCCGAGCTTGTAATCATGATCCCAGCTTAAGCAGGCGGTAAGAGATATCCCTCCCTTAAGCAGCTTGAGATAGACCTCTTTTCCCAGTGTCTGGATCGCAACGACCTCCCCACTCATCTGTCCGCCCTCCTGCGTGACAAGGATATCCTCCGGGCGGATGCCCAGTATTCCCTGCTCTCCGCAGCTTCCGCAGCAGATCATCTCCAGCCCTTCAAAATTCCAGTCCCTGTTTTCCGGCACGACAAGCCTTTCGTTTTCCTTTCGGCAGGGAATGAAATTGATCGGCGGATTCCCGAGGAAACCGGCAACAAACTGATTTGCCGGAAAACGATACATGTTCTGCGGGGTATCGTATTGCTGCAGCTCTCCGCGGTTCATCAGGAGGATCCTGTCGGAGATACTCATTGCCTCCTCCTGATCGTGGGTCACAAATATGGTCGTGATCTTAAGCTTCTGCTGCAGAGCCCTGATATCGTTTCTAAGCTCGATCCGAAGCCGGGCATCCAGATTGGAAAACGGCTCATCAAGAAGCAGCAGCTTCGGCTCCTTCACAAGGGCGCGGGCGATGGCAACGCGCTGCTGCTGTCCGCCGGATAACTGGGCGGGTTTTCTTTTCAGATATTCGGTGATTTTCATCATTTCCGCCGCAGCTCGCATCTTTTCCATCCGCTCTGCCTTTGGGATCCAGCGCATCCTGAGGGGAAACATAATATTTTCAGCCACGGTCATGTGCGGATACAGAGCATAGTTCTGAAATACCATCCCGATATCCCGCTTCTCCGCTTCCACACCTGCCATGGATTTCCCATCAAAAAAAATATCCCCATCCGTCGGTATCTCCAGACCGGCTACCATGGACAGGGTCGTACTCTTTCCACAGCCGGAGGGGCCCAGTAAACATACCATTTCCCCATCATTGATCGTGATATCCATATCCTTAACCGCTGTGGTATTCTTAAATTTTTTAGTTATGTGCTCGAATCGAATTTGCATTTTACACCTTATATATTTTTATTCAAACGAATATTTGCTGCCTGCTCATAACGCAACCTTCATTATAGTTTTGTTTCTATAAAAATACAAATTGTAATTATTGATTAACTATATGCTCTGTATTCAAAAAAACTATAGCAATTTTTACAATTAACGCCTATAATGATTATTTACCATTTCCACGGAGGTTTTTACATGTATTATCATTTTACGGATATCAACAGATCCATCACGGCGCTCACCAGCTCCATTCTGTCCCATTACGGCGTATCTCCGGTAAATCCCACGCTTCCGGATGCAGACCGTATTCTCCGATCGGCTCCGCGAAATATCGTCCTGATCCTCCTCGATGGCCTCGGTTATCCTATCCTGACCCGGCACCTTCCGGAGGGCTCCTTTTTGCGCCGACGGCTTTCCAAAACCCTAAGCTCTGTATTTCCTCCGACTACAGCTGCGGCTGCAACTGCGTTGGAAAGCGGGCTCTATCCATCCCAAAGCGGCTGGCTTGGCTGGAGCATTTACTGGCCACCTCTCAACAAAAATATCGCTCTGTATCCAAACACCGATGATGCCGGAGCCCCGGCAGCTCCCTTTCATGTTGGACGCACCATGCTTAAAACACCTTCTTTTTTAAAGCAGGTTCAGGAGTCTGCCCATATTCCCTCCTTTTCCGTGTCCGCAAAGGGAGATCTTCCTGCCGCAACGTTGGATGAGCTGACTGCCCATATCAAAGCCGTTACAAACCGCCCCGGTCCTCATTTGATCTATGCTTATCTAAATGAACCGGATCATACGCTGCATAAAGAGGGCTGCCGATCCGAAAACGTGCACCTGTTTTTGCAAAAAGCAGATTATGATTTCCGGCAGCTGGCTGCTGACTGTCCCGATACACTTTTCCTTCTGACTGCTGACCATGGCTTTACCGATGTAGACGGCATTTGTCTGGAGGATGCTCCCGCTCTTATGAAGACTCTCGTGCGTCCTCCCTCCATCGAGCCCAGGGCATTAAACTTCTTCCTCCGCCCCGGTACGGAAGAAGCATTTCTGCAAAGCTTCACCCGCTTTACAGAAAATACCTATACCCTCTATACAAAAAAAGAGGCCCTGAGCCGAAATCTGTTCGGCCCGGGACCTGTTCACCCGCAGCTGACTGGGATGCTGGGAGATTATCTTGCGGTTGCAACAACACCGCTCACCCTGTTTCCCAATCGTTCTTATATGAATTCCATGATCGCCACCCACGGGGGAATGACACCGGAGGAGCTGACGGTTCCGTTTATCTGCTGGAGAAGCGATATCGTCAGCTAGGAGATCCTCCCTTTGCTGCTTGTTGTTTGTATGCATGCTGTCTATCTCTATGCTATTTTCGGATCAGGCTGAAAGCACGTTCTCTTTCCCGTGCAAACAACCCGTCTACCGGAAGCTCCAGCCCGTTTTCCTGGAGCATCTCTGTGAGTACCTCCATGAGAACGCCCTTTCCTTCCGCAAGATGAACGGTTTTCAGTACACCGTCTATTTCTCTGCCGCTGAATTCCCCACCCCATTCTCCGCGGCAGGTATATTTTACGCCGCAGCTTGGGCTGCCATCGATTCCAAGAACACCGATGACCTGAAATTCCTCCGGATGGGAAACATATTCCTTCAGCTGCAGGATCACCGGTTCTAAAAGCTTGCGGCATCTGCTGCGGTAGAAAATATTATCAAACTGCTCCCATGTATGGCCCCATCTGCACGGGCCATACATGATGAACTCCGGACAGGGGAGCTGCAGGATCTGGATCCCGGAGCCGATCGCCTCCTTCAGTATATCCTGTCGCAGCGCCTCCTCGGCCCTGATCGATTCTTCCTTAAACCGCTTGACCTTTGACGCTGTGTTTAAAAGACAATGGCTCACAACAAGGATCTTTTTCATCTCAAACTCCTCAATATCCTTTCTTTTGATTCGATCTTTTGATTATTGTTTTTCAACCTCCTGCGGTCTGTTCTTTAAAGTAACCTGAACCTGACGTTCCACATAGGCTCCATCCTGAAGGGACTGTACGGTGAGGGTTACTGTTGTTCCGGCCTTATAATAGGTAAGAAGATTGCTCAGATCCGCATTCGTGCGAACGGTTTCTCCATCTAACTTTGTAATGATGTCTTTCTCATGAAGATCAGATTCAGATGCTGCGGAATCTTCTGTGATCTTGTATACATAGACACCCTCCGGCATTCCGTAAAGCTGTGCCATAGAGGAATCGATGTTCTGGATCTGAATTCCCAGATATCCCTGTTCTGCTTCAGCAACCTCGACCTTTGTGGTGCGTGTCTTTAAATCATCAATAATGCTCTTTACATTGGAGATCGGGATCGCATAGCCGACACCTTCTACCTGGGCACTTGCATACTTTGCTTCATTGATACCGATGACCTCGCCCTGGGCGTTTAAAAGTGCTCCGCCGCTGTTGCCGGGATTGATGGCTGCATCTGTCTGAATCACGTTTTTCTTTACGTTGTCAACAGTGATCTCACGATTCAGCGCACTTACATGTCCGACGGTTACGCTCTGACCGAGTCCCAGCGCATTGCCGATGGCGATCACACCCTGACCCATCTTAAGTGCATCGGAATCTCCCAAGCTTGCTGCCTTGATCTGTGCCTTGGTATCCGCAGAGATCTTATCCAGCGGAATTGCGATCACGGCCAGATCCGACTCGGAATCGGTGCCCTTAATGGCTGCATCCACTGTGCTCTGGTCGATAAAAGTAACCGAAAGGCTTGTGGCATCTTCGATCACATGGTTGTTTGTTACAACCAGAAGCTCGCTCTCATTCTCGCCGACGATGATACCGGAGCCGCTGCTCGGTACTTCGTACGTTTGTGACTGACCAAACCATGAATTTCCTTTATAGAGCATAGTGTTCGTAATCGCTACTACACTCGGCATAACTGCATCCACGATAGGAGAAACATCCTCGATCACCGTTCCGTTGTTCTGGGTAGATGTCTGAGAAGCTGCCTGTACGGTCGGGGTCTGGGCCAGTGCGCCCTGTGTTTGTGTCTGGGACGGGAACAAAAGCTCTGCTCCGCGGTTGACACCAAACATGGTTCCACCTGCTACTGCTCCGAATACAACTGCCGCGGCTGTTACCAGAGCAGCACTCCTCATAAAGGAATTTTTCTTGTGAGGCTTGTGTGTCTGCTCACTCTGCTGACCGTTAGCTGTGGTGCTGTAGGGATACGGCTTCATGCGCAAGTCCTGATACTGATCATCCTTGTGCATGCTCTGACCGTAGCCCGGACGCTGCTGGCCATAATTCGGATCTGACTGACCAAACGGGGTGCCGTTCTGGCTTCCCTGAGATGTTTGGCTGTAGCTCTGACCTCCCTGAGATGTCTGATTATAGCTGCGGTTTTCTGTTACCGGCTGGCTGTAGGTCTGACTTCCCTGTGGGTTCTGGCTGTAGCTGCGGTTTTCTGTTGCCGGCTGGCTGTAATTCTGCCCTTCCTGTGATGTCTGGTTATAGCTGCGGTTCTCTGTTACCGGCTGGCTGTAGCTCTGACTTTCCTGTGCGTTCTGGCTATAGCTGCGGTTCTCTGCACCCGGCTGGCTTACGCTCTGATCGCCCTGAGATGACTGGCTGTTTTCTGTGTTATAAGTATCTGTTGTTCTTTGATTTTCTTTATCTTCCCATTTATCGTCATACATAATCTTTTTCCTCCTGCTATTATAAAAGAACGAATCTTTTTCCTTTTGATAGGCTCAGTCTATCACCCATTTGTGATGAATCTGTGATAACTTCGTAATCTATTTGTGAAAAAGAAAATAGCAATACGGATAATAAAGCAGACGTTCACATTCCACCTGTATTTTGCTGCCTTTACGCTCCGAGAATCGCCGAAAGACCAAAGTAGATCAGCACGATAATACCGAGCACGATCCGGTAATAGCCAAAGAAACGGAAATCATGGTTTCTTACATATCCTAACAGGAATTTGATGGAGTACATGGATACGATAAAGGCAATCAGCGTTGCCGAAATCAGGAAGAAAAACTCCATGGCCGTAAATGCCAGTCCATAATGAATGACCTTTAACAGGCTGGCTCCAAACATGACAGGGATGCCAAGGAAAAAGCTGAACTCGGATGCTGCTGTTCGGGAGCAGCCTAAAAGCATGGCTCCGAGGATCGTAGCTCCGGATCTCGAGGTTCCGGGGATCAAGGCCAGCAGCTGGAACAATCCGATATAGAATGCATTCCTGTAGCTGATCTGTGACACCTTTTTGATCGGGAACTCCACAAACTGATTGTGTTTCTCTAAAACGATAAATAAAATACCATAAATGATCAGCATGGCGGCAACTACATAAGGGTTATACAGATAGGTGTCAAGGATCTCGTCTAAAAGGATCCCTACCACCGCTGCCGGAAGACATGCGAAAATGATCTTAAACCATAAGTGCCATGTAGCCCGTCTCTGTGCATCCTTCTTTCCGGGATCCCACGGATTCAGCTTCCGGAAATATAATACAACAACTGCCATGATGGCGCCCAGCTGGATCACTACGCGGAATACGTTCATAAAATTCTCTGAGGCATCGAGATGGACGATGTTTTCAACTAAGATCAGATGTCCGGTGCTGCTGATCGGGATCCACTCTGTAAATCCCTCTACGATACCGAAAACAATTATTTTTAAAAATTCGATCACTGCGCTCATTTTATTCTCCTATATTTTCAATCTGCCAGTCGATGGGTTCCAGTCCGTTAGCTATCAGAAATTTGTTCGTCCGGCTAAAGGGACGGCTTCCGAAAAAGCCTCTGTATGCCGACAGCGGGCTCGGGTGTGGGGACTCAAGGATCAGATGCTTCGGATTATTCAGCATAGCCTTCTTCATCTGCGCCGGTCTTCCCCATAAAAGAAAGACGATAGGCCGATCCTGTTCATTTAATATCCGGATCGCCGCATTCGTAAATTCCTCCCATCCGATATTCTTATGAGAGTTTGCCGCATGGGCACGGACAGTAAGTACCGTATTCAGAAGCAGAACACCCTGATCTGCCCATTTTTTCAGATACCCGTTGTTCGGAATATAGCAGCCGCAGTCCTCATGGAGTTCCTGATAAATATTCACGAGGGATGGCGGTATTGCTACATCCGGCTTAACCGAAAAGCAAAGACCATGGGCCTGCCCCGGCTCATGATACGGGTCCTGCCCAAGGATCACGACCCGCACCCGTTCCGGCGGCGTGAGGGAAAAAGCGTGGAATACGTCCGCCTCCGGCGGAAAAACGGCCGTGTGCGCGTAAGCGTCCGCGACCTTTTTTTGCAGCTCCTCAAAGTACGGTGCGTGCAGCTCCTTTTCCAGCAGCGGCACCCACGCGCCGAGCGCTTTCAGATCCGGCATGGCAAAGCCTCCCTGTCCCTTATTTTATTATAGTATATCCGCACGGAAACGGAAACTCAAGCGCGGCGTGCGCATAGAGTGTCGGGAGGTGATGTTTTTGGAGATCCATGTGGTAAAACGCGGCGATACACTCTACTCGGTCGGAAGGATGCACGGCGTTGCGCCGGGACTGATCGCCCGTTACAACG
>USQV01000005.1 GCA_900556965.1 uncultured Clostridium sp. | reverse complement strand
AATGTCCTGCGCCTGCCAGATGTCATTGCTGACACGGTTGCGGTCGAATGGATGCCAGGTCACTGCGATGGACAGGTCATCGAACACATTCTGTTCGTCCATAATAATTTTTCCGGACATGATCTCTTCCGCCGGGCAGCCGTAAACACGAATTACAATCGGTTCACCAGAGGATTCATAATCTGCTTTCAATGCACAGGCAGCTGCGCAGACTGCTGTTCCAAGAAGATTGTGTCCGCATGCGTGTCCGATTTCCGGAAGAGCATCATATTCAGCGAGAAAACCAATGATTGGAACTTCGTTAGAAGATGAAACGTTTTTCCCGGCTGGCTGGATTTTAGTAATATCGATGTCAGAATTGGTCCAGGCCGCAGTAAATGCAGTCTCGATTCCAGCAGTATTCCATTCTATTTGAAATCCCTGTGTTTCCAGGTAATCTGCAAGACATTTTGAAGAGAGTTTTTCTTTGTAAGCTGTTTCCGGATGTTCGAAGATATAGCACGATTTCTGAATAAGTTCATCTCTGTGGTTGTCAAGCCAGTTGGAGATAGTAGGGTATGTTGCGGTTGATGTCATAAGATGCCTCCTGTCGTATTTTTATAGTGGGGGAGCTTTTATCCCAATATTTTTTACAGATAACAGAACTAGTTGGTTCTGAAGTCAATTTTATACATTTTTCGTAGGATGTCAATTCCGAAGGCGTTCTTGAACGTATAATTTTCGGGGGATACAAATGGTCAGTCTTGATAGAAGTGGCTATGTCGCATATAATGATATTAGAGTCAAAAAGGTTTGAAACAATAGATTTGTGAAATAAAATAGGAGGATATATGTCAGATAGAGAAGAAAAGACCGGAAAAAATGATAACGGAAAGAAAAACAAGGGTGGTAAAAGAAATAAAATAGTAGCAATAGAAATGATTATTCTTGTACTACTGATCATGTCAGCAGTGGCAATTTTTATTCAGAGAGATAAAAGTGTAAAAGAGGCTGCGAAGATTCATAATCAGAAGGCGAAAAAGACAGAGCAGACACCCCAAGCTGCGCAGAAAGAAAATGAGATAGAAGAAGAGACGGAGGGTACGGAAGAAGAGACTGGTGATAGAGACGCGTCAGTTCCTGACCGTAGTAATTTTGCAGTGCAACCGGGAGTTTCAGTCGGAACGACAGAACAGTCCGATGAGAAAATCGTGTATCTGACATTGGATGACGGACCATCAGATAATACACAGGCAGTTCTGGATATTCTGGATAAATATAATGCAAAGGCAACATTTTTTGTGACAGGTGAGATGCCGGAATACAAAGATATGATAAAGGCTGCGTATGACAAGGGACATACAATTGGAATGCATACATATTCACATGATTATGCTAAGGTTTATGCATCGGTTGATGCGTATTTTCAGGATCTGGATCAGATTGGGCAGATGGTACAGGAAGAGATTGGCTATGTACCATGTTTTATCCGTTTCCCGGGTGGATCATCAAATACTGTATCAAAGAAATATACAGCAGGAATCATGTCCACGCTTGTGCAGGAAGTACAAAACCGTGGATATCAGTATTATGACTGGAATGGAAGTTCCGGCGATGGGTCTGTGAGAACGACCGAAGAACTGGTGGCGCAGGCAACGAGCTTTGATTCTAACAACATCATTTTACTTTGTCATGATTCCCATGGAAAACAGACGACCGTAGAGGCATTGCCACAGATTATAGAACATTATCAGTCACTGGGATATACATTTAAAGCACTGGATCGTGATAGCTTCGTAGCGCATCATGGAGTGAATAACTAATTGAGACATAAATCAGTCATAAATTGTAAATAATCGTAAGTATCGTAAATATTGTAAATAAGATATTGTAAATAATCTGTGAGATAATCGATGAATAATCGGTGAATTGTAAATAATCGCACGAGTCAGGGGTTGGGTAATCACAACTTCTGTGCTATAATAAACGATATATGGCATCTGACACATTTCTTTGTATAATAGGAAGGTGCATTTCCTATGCATGGCGTCAGAAGAAAGTATTTTTAAGACAGTAGAAGGAGTATTTGGTATGAATTTAATTGAAATTCGCGAATTATACAAGAACCAGGAAGCATACCTGGATAAAGAAATTACCGTTGGGGGATGGGTAAGAAGTATCCGTGACTCCAAAGCATTTGGCTTTATTGTCATCAATGATGGAACATTTTTTACACCACTTCAGGTCGTATATCATGATGATATGGAGAACTTTGAGGAGATTTCCAAACTCAATGTAGGAGCAGCTGTTGTTGTAACAGGTACACTGGTTGCAACACCACAGGCAAAACAGCCATTTGAGATTCAGGCGAAGACTGTAACAGTAGAAGGCACTTCCGCGCCGGACTATCCGCTTCAGAAGAAGCGTCACAGCTTTGAGTACCTTCGTACTATCGCACATTTAAGACCGAGAACAAACACATTCCAGGCAGTATTCCGTGTTCGTTCCTTGACGGCATACGCACTTCACAAATTTTTCCAGGAGAGAGGATTCGTGTATGTACATACACCGATCATTACAGGAAGTGATTGTGAAGGAGCCGGAGAGATGTTCCGCGTAACAACGATGGACATGGGAAATGTACCGAAGACAGAGAATGGTGCAGTAGATTATACACAGGATTTCTTCGGAAAAGAGACAAGCCTTACCGTAAGCGGACAGTTAAATGCAGAGACATACGCACAGGCATTTGGAAATGTTTATACATTTGGACCTACATTCCGCGCAGAGAACTCCAACACAACAAGACATGCGGCAGAGTTCTGGATGTTAGAGCCTGAGATGGCATTTGCAGATCTGGAGGACGACATGGACCTTGCAGAAGATATGTTAAAATATGTCATCAATTATGTGATGGAAAACGCACCGGAAGAGATGAACTTCTTCAATTCATTTGTAGACAAAGGGCTGATCGATCGACTGACCAACGTTGCAACATCTGAATTTGCAAGAATCACATACACAGATGCAATTGAGATTCTAAAGAAGCACAACGATAAATTCGAGTTCAAAGTATCATGGGGAATCGATCTTCAGACAGAGCACGAGCGCTATCTGACAGAGAAGATCTTCCAGAAGCCGGTATTCGTTACCGATTACCCTAAGGAGATCAAAGCCTTCTATATGAAGTTAAACGAAGACGGAAAGACAGTTGCTGCTATGGACTGCCTTGTTCCGGGAATCGGCGAGATCATCGGAGGCAGCCAGAGAGAGGACAGCTATGACAAGCTTCTCTCCAGAATGAACGAGCTGGGATTAAAGGCAGAGGATTATGGCTTCTACTTAGATCTCCGCAAATATGGTTCCGTGCGCCACTCCGGTTTCGGCCTTGGCTTCGAGCGCTGCGTTATGTATCTGACCGGAATGGGAAATATCCGTGACGTGATCCCGTTCCCGCGCACCGTAAACAACTGCGACTTATAATTTACCACGGGGCTGTTGCAAGCCAAGGGTACTCCTGCCGGATATAGCATTTGCTTGTTATGTAATATGCCATATCCGGATCGAATAACCTGCTTTGCAGCGCCCTCTTTTTTATGGCAAATTATTTTTGATCGGAGGATTTTTGATGAAATTTATCCATACTGCTGATATCCACTGGGGAATGATCCCGGACAGTGACCGGCCGTGGGGAAAGAAGCGTGAACAGGCTATACGCCTGACCTTCCAATCCATTATCGAGGAAGCCAGAGAAAATCGCGCCGATCTTCTTTTGATCTCCGGAGATCTGTTCCACCGCCAGCCGCTGGCCCGTGACCTCAAGGAAGTCAATTATCTGTTCTCCACGATCCCCGGAACCCGCGTCGTCATTATTGCCGGAAATCATGACCGGATACGGAAAAGCTCTGCTCTCTACAGCTTTAGCTGGTGCTCCAATGTCACCTTTCTAATGAATGAGGAAATGGGCTCCGTCTATTTTGATGATCTGAATACAGAGATCTATGGCTTCAGCTACCACACGGCAGAGATCACCGAGGACAAAACGAGGGGACTTTCCATCCCCGATACCCGTCGGATCCGGATCCTGATGCTCCATGGCGGAGATTCCAGACATGCACCCTTTGACAAGAATGCTCTGGCTGCTTCCCCGTTTTCCTACATTGCCCTCGGGCACATCCACAAGCCGGGGATTCTCGTGGAAAACAGGATGGCCTACCCCGGTTCTCCTGAGCCTCTGGATCTGACGGAGACAGGGCCCCACGGCTTCTTTATCGGTGAGATCGATGACCTGACCGGCCGGGTGACCTCCTTACAATTCAAGGCGATCTCACAGGCCCAGTATATTCCCCTTATCATCAATGTCACTCCCGCCACCTCCAATACCGAACTCTCCCAGCTTATCGCGGATGAGATCCGAAAACGCGGAGCTTCCAATATCTACCGCTTCCGCATCCGGGGCATGAGAGATCCGGATATCCAGTTTGATCTGGATTACCTTTCCGGTCAATGGAATATTGTGGAGATCCTTGATGAAACAGAGCCTCAGTACGATTTTCATGCTCTGTTTGCAGAGCATCCAAGCGATATGATCGGCTTTTACATTCAGGCTTTGATGAAGGACGATATGAGCCCGGTGGAGAAGAAGGCTCTGTACTATGGGATCCATGCGCTTCTCATGACAAAAGATGAAAGGAGCTGATACGAAAAATGAAACTGCTTGAACTTCATATTGACGGATTCGGGAAATTCCATGACCGTACCATCTCCTTGGAAGACGGGATCAATGTGATCTACGGAAAAAATGAAGCCGGAAAATCAACGCTCCATACTTTTATACGCGGAATGCTTTTTGGGATCGAACGGGGACGGGGACGCGCCTCCCGAAACGATCTCTATTCCAAATTTGAGCCGTGGGAAAACAGCGGCTCCTACGCCGGCTGGATCCGGCTGGAAAGCAATGGCTCCATATACAGGATCGAGCGGAAATTCAGGAAGGAAGATCGCTCCGTAAGGATCATAAACGAAACGCGGGGATTGGAGGAGGAGCCCTCAAAGGCTCTTATGAACCGCATTCTCAACGGCTTAAATGAAATTACCTATAATAATACCATTAGTATCGGACAGCTGAAAAGCGCCACCGAGGACGGAATGGTCAGTGAGCTGAAAAACTATATTGCCAATATGAACACCACCGGCAATATTTCTTTAAACATCACCAAGGCAACCGCGCTTTTAAAAAACCAGAAGAAGGAGCTGGAGGCCGGTCTGGTGCCGGATGCCTCAAGGGAATATACCGCCCTTCTCGCCGAGATCCGCAGCGTAGATGCAGAGATCGCCTCCCCGCAGTATGAAAACCAGCTCTCCTCCTACCAGACGATGCGTTCTCAGGTCAAGGGGGTTATCGAGAATACCCAAAATGAAAAGACTGCTCTGGAGGAGAAAATAAATAATGCCCGACAGGTTCTGGAAAAAAGCCAGTTTACCGGTCAGGCCTCTGTAACAGACTGTCTGGAACGATGTGAGGCCGGTTATAAAAATTATCTGGAGGCGCAGGCACAATGTAAAAAGAGATCGCGCAGGATTCTGTCTGCACTCCTGTTTCTTCTCTGTGCCGGCTGTACCGGCGCCGCAGGATATTCTATCGTTAGCGGTGCCCGTTCCCTTCTTCCTTTTGCCGCTGTTTTAGGCTCAGCCGCTATTTTATTTCTCGTCCTCGGCTGCCTGCTCACGGCAAAGAGCCGAAAATACGCGCGCATTCTCAAGGAAAATACGGATATTTTATCCGGCTGTTTTAATCAATATCTGGGGAATCCCTCTGTTTCTGAGGATGCCATGACCGCGTTTCGGGCAAGAATGGCAGAATTTTCTACTCTGTGTGAAATGGTACAGAAATCGGAGGAAGAACTGAAAAAGCACATGGAGGATTTAAACTCCTTACAGCAGCGTCAAAATTCCTGCAGTGAAATGATCGAAAAGCAGCAGCGGACTCAATGGGAGCTTGAAAAGCGTCTGGAGCACCTGAATAACTGCAAAAATCAGGCGGCCGCATTAAAACGCGTTCTGGCAGAAAATGACCGGATTCGGGAGCAGATCGCCGCCATCGATCTTGCACAGGAGACGATGACCGAGCTCTCCTCCTCGATCCGGGATTCCTTCGGTCTTTATCTGAATAAAGAAGCGTCCCGCCTCATTACCGGAATTACCGGAGGTGTCTATGACAGTATGAGTATCGATGAAAGCCTCAATGTGTTCTTAAACACCCGCTATAAGCTCGTTCCGATTGAAAGCGTCAGCAGCGGAACTATGGATCAGGTGTACCTCGCACTCCGACTGGCTGCGGCAAAGCTGCTTCAGGGCAACGGGGAAGCGTTTCCGCTTATCTTCGATGACAGCTTTACTCAGTACGATGACGAACGGCTCCGCACTGCACTTTGCTGGCTCGCTAAGGCCTGCAACAGTCAGATGCTTATCTTTACCTGTCATCGCCGGGAGGCACAGATGCTCCGGGCCAACCAGATCCCGTTTTCTCTTACCGAAATTTAAATTTAAAGGAGTTTCCACAAATGAAAGATTCACGATTTATCGTCAACCCTTTTCAGCTGGTCGTTTCCCTGTCCACTACAGTTTTATCTGCTGTTCTGGCTGTGACCACTTTTCTTTTAAAGGGAACGACAGTATCCATTATTTTCACCTTGATCACCCTGCTTTTTCTTATGATCTCCTTATCCCACGGCTCGGTGATCTCCATCGGCCCGGACGGGATCAGCCGCTCTGTTCTCGGAAAGGTCATCAAAACACTGCGCTGGGATCAGATCGTTGAGGTCGGTGTTGCCGGTTCTAAGGTTTTCCGTCAGGTAAACAAAAAGAAGACCGGAACTCTGTATATCTATTTTTCCGAAAAAGCCATGACCGAGGACGAACGCTTCCAGATGATGTTTAACTGGCCTCCGAAAAATAAAATCTATCTCCAATATAAAAAGCCCCGGATCGAATCCATAAGGGCTTTTTGGAAGAAACCGGTCACCAGATATAACACCGGTGACCTTGAATTATAATTTTATTTCCATTCTAAATGATGAAGATGACCTTCCATGGTCATCTTTTCAAAACCATTCTGACGCAGCGCCTCATATAGCACGATCGCGACGGAATTGGAAAGATTCAGGGAGCGGATATCGCCCCACATAGGGATCCGGATGCAGGCCTCCTCGTATTCCACCAGGAGCTCCTCCGGGATCCCCCGGCTTTCCGGCCCGAACATTAGAAAACAGTCCGGATCATACTTCACGTCTGTGTAAACCTTTCTGGCCTTTGTCGTTGCCATATAGAGCTTTGCTCCCGGATTTCGGTTTAAAAAATCCTGAAAATCACTGTATACCGTTACGTCAAGCTTATCCCAGTAATCCAGTCCGGCCCGGACAAGGTGCTTTTCGCTGAGCTTAAAGCCCAGCGGCTCTATAAGATGGAGCCTCGTACCGGTGGCCACGCAGGTCCTTCCTATATTTCCTGTATTGGCCGGCATTTCCGGCTCATAAAGTACAACGTTCATAGCTTTTCTACCTCATCTATTCTGGGTCTTTCGAGGAATCCCGTTTGGCCTACTCCTGTCATTTTTCTTGCAATTCCCTGATCTACCTTTCCGATCACAGCGGCACGGATCTTTTGTTCGGTCAGACAGTCCACCAGATCCTGTCCGTGGTCTGTTACAAGCAAAAGGCACTCACCCGACCAAAGACGGTATGGGTTAAGATCAAGGAGCTCACATACCTCAATAATTTCTTGGGAAACCGGGATCTTTAACAGGGAAAAGGATATTCCCTGCTCATACGCCCCTGATATGTTCCAGAGGGCGGCCAAAATGCCGCCCTCCTCCACATACTCCCATTCAGTAACTGCAAGCTTCTCCATACGATCCGGAGTAAGATCGATCGTTTCGTTTACCGATTTTTCCAGCCGATCAAGAAACGTCGAATGAAACCGGGCGGTTAATGCCGCCGATCTTGTTTCCATGGCTTTTCTTGCACCGAACTTTCCTATCACTCCGGCAACGACCAGATCCTGTCCCGGCATAAATTTCCCCATTCCATGGGGAGCTCTGTCTATTTTTCTCATATTTTCCCCTGTATTACGGTTCAAAGCCCGGGCCTATATTTTCTGCTGACGGCCCTTCATATCCGGACCCCTGCGGTGCCATTCCCGGCCCGGCAGAAGCACCCGGCCCTGTCTGCTGAAATTCTTCGGTCTGTCCTTCGCTTGCGGTGGGTGCAGAAGGTTCCACTGCCGCCGGTTCCGTTCCTGCCGGAGGAACCGATACTGCCGTTTCCTGCGGCGGTGCTTCCGGCCCGACACGGTAGACTGCCTTGGAAGCTTTGTAGGAATCCGTGTTCAAAAGCGTCTTTTCCTTCAGCTCTCCGTCCACATAGACACATTTATACAGCTTTGATTTAAGACCGGTATGTCCGGACTCTACGCGGACTCTCTGCCCCGGCTGAAGGGACGGATCCACTGTTTCTATCGGTGGCCCCGCATCGATCGTCTGCAGAGTTTCCGACTCATATTTTACCGTTCTGTTTGACGGTCTTGTTTCTTTTCCATAGATCGTAAAGGTCAGCGTTTTTCCGGAGGTATAGCCCTCTACATAGAGCGCCGTATCATACGGATTGCCGATCTTGATATCCTTATACGTTCCGGCAATGGCCGCATCCATAGATGGCTTCACATACGATACCAGCATGGAATGGTTCTGTCTCTGCACAATATCCATTTCTGCCCGCAGAGCCGCATTGTAAAGAGTCGTTGCGATCTGACAGACTCCTCCTCCGATACTGTCCACAGACCGCCCATTTTCATAGGCTCCTGCTGTCTTGTAGCCGTTCTCTAAGGTAAACGGATGCATACATTCGTATCCGGAAAGAACCTCTCCGGGAAGAAGGACATGACCGTTGATCTTTGCCGTCCCTACTGCGAGGTTGGTAGAACGTGCCGCTCCACTCGTTTTAAAATCTGTAGAATAGGTTCCCAGCACATCTTTAATAGAAGAAAGATCCTCCGTTTTTATCCGGGGTTCCCTTGCTTCTACAGCTACCTGAAGCTTTAAGCTGTCCTCCAGCCCTGTATTGATCGCTTCATTCAGATTCTTTTTTGTATTTTCTGCATCGACTGTTTTCCCGGTTACAGACGGAGTGACGATAAAATTCCCATCTTTTCTGGAAATGGAAGCGTCTGCCGCATCCGGTACGGCATCCGGGCAGTTTTCATGGATAAAGGCCGTAAGCCTTTCCCCATCCATATCCAGCTCCACCAAAAGCTCTACCGGTGATACCGAGAGATCCTTCGTTTTCATATAACGCTTTATCAGGCTTCCGGCGGGCTTTGCCGCATGGATCCCATCCTGTATAGCTTCTTTATTCTCCCATAAGATCCCCAGTGCGTCCGCAGACGCCTTTGTCTCAGATCCCTCTATAGAGAGAGTCAACGCCTGATCGAGCTGTTTTTCTACATAATCACTTATTTTTTTTCCGGCTTCCTCCTCCGTCATTCCCTCAAGGCTGATCCCAGCAGCAGAAATACCGGACGGAAGCTTACTTTCCGCGCGCGTGGACATCGGTGCGATAAGGATCATTCCCGCCGCAACGGCCGCCGCACTGGCGCACCACACAGATCGTTTCATAAATTTCTCCTGATTTAACTATAACACAGACATAAGAGAGCCAAGGATCATCGGAAGTACCATTGCAAGTACAACGAGTACGATCACAACTGTAGAAAAAATCTTTCTTGTCTTTTTATCATTCATATTAAGCAATTTCTTCACCTCTTTTTTCATTTTTAGCAGCAGGCTTTTCCGCTGCTTTTGGCTTTTGGCTTACCGTCGGCCTTTTCCTGCCGTATATCCGCCTGTCTGCGTTCCGCTTCGGGAATCCTTCCGTAAGCAAAGAGGATCTTGTCGATCATCCTTGAGATCTCGTTTCCGGACAGGTGGTCAATGGCGACAGTTACATTTATTCTATGATATTTTATTAAATCCTGCAAGTGCTGTTTTTGCCTTTTCGAGGCCGTTCGCTCTTTTTTGGCCTTATATTGCAGCGGAATATCACAAAATAGTTCTTTTTTTTCGCTCCCGTATTTCTCCTTTAATTTCCCATAGAGCTTATGGGCGGACATAGCATCCGAAAGAGCCCTGTGGGAGGTATCCGGAAGGATCCCGAAATACACACAGGCCTCCGACAAATTTTTCTTTGCTTCGGCAGGCATAAGCTTCCGGCAAAGCTTTAATGTATCGATACCGGAATGTTCAAATGTCAGCTTCTGGTTTACTGCCGCCTGGACAAGAAAGCCATAATCAAAAATAATCTGATGGCCTAAGATAGGGAGCTCCTCACAGAAGGCGATGGCAGAAGGGAGAACTGCTTCGATACCAGGGGCATTCTGCACCATTTCATCACAGATCCCGGTCAGCTTTACGATCCGTTCCGGTATCTGACGATAGGGATTGACCAGCGTATGAAAGGTATCAACGACCTCGCCGCCCTTAACCTTTACCATACCGATCTCTATAATCTTCTCCTTTTTTGCCCCGAGGCCGGTTGTTTCCAGATCAATTGCCACATACGAATCCGTCATAGCAAAGCTCCTCCTTTCCATCCTCATCTCCTTTTTTCAGCAAAAAGCGGATCGCGCGGGCGTTATAGGAAAGCGGATCCCGGTTTTTATAGTCAAAAAGAAGGAAGCTGCCGTCTTCCATGACTTCAAGGTGAGCCATCTTACTTAACTGCCGGCTGTCGCAGCCCTCGTATCCGAAAAGCCAGCGGGGAGCTTTTGCCTCCCGGATAAAGAAATCCCGGATCGGCTCTTTAAATGGTGACGGATCGCCGGCAAAGGAGGGACGGCTCTTTATATTCTCTCTCAGATACAGATCCAGCATCAGGCAGTCCCTGTAGGCTGACAATTCTTCTTTTTTCGTTACCCGGCCGCAGATAAACCGGTAAAGGAGCTCATATCTGGCAAGACGGCTGTGGCTGATCTCGGAAAGTCCATTCTCCTCATAGTATCCGGCCAATGCAAGAAACATGGCAGAGGGAGAAGGAAATTCCTTTTCCAGCCGCCTTATGGTATTGGCGAACTGTCCGCTATTATAATATATCTCCACCATTGCTTCCATTGCCTTTAAGCGTATCACATCACCGTAGGAAAGCCAGCGGGTGGACAGTACCTCATACGGAGGCTCTGCACGATATAAAAGACCGTAATCCTCCGTTTTTTCTGACATGAAGGAGCCCTTTAAAACCTTTAAGAAGCCAAGCTGGAGCTGATCCGGATCCATCCGGAACACGGCATCGAAGGAATGTAAAAAGGACGTCAGATCTTCATAAGGAAGTCCTGCGATCAGATCCAGATGCTGATGTGTATTTTTATATCCATGAACTCTGGCCACCGCTGCTGCGAGCTTATCCAGATCCATTTTTCTCCGGATCTCTGTGATTGTATCGGAATTTACAGACTGCACGCCGATCTCTAACTGGATCAGACCCGGACGCATCCGGCCGATCAGCTCCAGCTCCTCCTCGTCAAAAAGATCAGCCGATACTTCAAAATGAAAGTTGGTGATACCATTATCATGCTCCATAATGTACCTCCAGATTCCCAAAGTATGCTCTCTTTTGCAATTAAATGTCCGATCTACAAATTTCACCTGAGGAACGCGGTGTTCAAGGAAGAACTCCAGCTCTTTCTTTACCAGCTCCAGACTTCGGAAGCGTACCGATTTGTCGATGGAGGACAGGCAGTAGCTGCAGGAAAACGGGCAGCCACGGCTGCTTTCGTAGTATACGATCCTGTTTTCAAAGCCCTCCATCTCCTTATAATAGAAGGGGATCTCATCCATTGAGAGAAGACGCTGCGGGGGATTCTCACGGATATTCCCATCCTCGTCCCGGAAGGTAATGCCGCGAAGCTCGTCTGCATTCTTCAGATCCCCGTTTTCCACATAAGTGCTTACGACCTCTGAAAAGGTCAGCTCGCCCTCGCCGCGCATGATCCCGCGAATCTCGGGTCTTCGTTTTAACACCTGTACTGCATCATAAGATACCTCAGGCCCTCCCAGCCATATTTCCGTATCCGGGAGTACCTTATGAAGATCCTCTGTCAGGGCAAGCACATACGAAATGTTCCATATATAACAGGAAAAGCCGACAAAATCCGGCTTTTTCCTGTAAATATCCTGTAATATCTGTTCCATCTGGTGATTGATGGTATACTCGCCGATCTCGATCTCAGCCTCCGGCAGCCGCTTTTTGGCAAATGTCATGAGACTGTAGATACCCGGATTCGAGTGAATATATTTGGCGTTGATCGCCGCAAGTAAAAATTTCATACCCGCCTCCGGCATTTATACATAATATTCGATCTTTCTTCCTGTGGGGTTATACTGATAGTAGCGGACACCTGCCGCATTCAGCATTCTCTTGGATGCCCTTGTTGTCGGTGTATCCGCATATTTGTCGCTCTCGTATACGATCGTGCGGATCCCCGCCTGAATGATGGCCTTGGCACATTCATTGCACGGAAACAGGGTCACATAAAGCTTACTTCCCTCCAGACTTCCGCCCCGGTAATTTAAGATCGCATTCAGCTCGCTGTGGGTCACATAGACATATTTGTCGTTATACTCATCGGGATCTCCTTTTCCCCATGGAAATTCATCATCTGAGCAGCCCTTGGGAAATCCATTGTATCCCATTGACAGGATCTTATTATCCTGACTTACGATGCAGGCTCCCACCTGCGTACTGGGATCCTTGGAGCGCATTGCCGACAGCTTGGCAACTCCCATAAAATATTCATCCCATGTAATATATCCTTTTCTCTTATCTGACATATCTGCTTTTTCCTCCTGTATCCGGACATCTGTTTAGACGTTTACAATGTGGTATCCCGCCGCCTTGCACAGCCGGTTCATGATCGCCTGTCCCAGACGGTCTTTTGAAAAGCTCTCGGAAAAAATACAATCTACCTTCTGTTCATCAAAATCCCGGAGAACGGCAAACAGATTATGGGCCACCGTTTCCTCCTGATTCCTGCTGCCTATTACCTCAAGGAGACCCTCCGGATACAGCATCCGGCTTTCCTCCGTGCAGATGATGCCGACTTTTTTTCCGGCCTCCACAGCCTTTTTTGCCTCTCGGTTGATATACGCTACTACATTCTCCATTGTTCCTTCCACCAGAACCATATCCGCTTTCGGAGCATAGTGGCGGTACTTCATCCCCGGTGCCTTCGGCTTGATATCTGTCCGCATCGGCCCTAAGATCGCCGGGTCGATTTCCACATGTCCCAGTGTTTCTGTGAGCATCTCCATTGTTATGGCTCCGGGTCTTAACAGGGTGGGAACAGGGCCTGACACATCCACGATCGTGGATTCCACGCCGATCCCGACTTCCCCTCCGTCGATGATCATCTCTATTTTACCGTTCATATCCTCGATCACGTGCTCCGCCTTTGTCGGGCTCGGGCGTCCTGAGGTATTGGCGCTCGGCGCTGCGATCGGAACTCCCGCAAGCCGGATCAGGCAGTTTGCGATCGGATCCGACGGCATGCGGACTGCCACCGTATCGAGGCCGCCTGTCGTTCCGTAGGGCACAATATCCTTTTTGGGAAAGATCATCGTGAGAGGCCCCGGCCAATACTTTTTTGCAAGCTTTCTTCCTGCCTCCGGAATCTCCTTTACCAGCACCGGAAGCTCCTCCATGCAGGAGATATGGGCGATCAATGGGTTATCGGAGGGACGCCCCTAGGCGGCATATAATTTTTTTTGCCGCTGCCTCATCAAGGGCATTGGCTCCCAGACCGTAAACCGTTTCCGTAGGGAATGCCACCAGACCTCCGTTTCTCAGGATCTCTCCTGCCTCGGCAAGCTCCTCTTTCTTTATATTCATTTTGTCTGAAATCTTTATTATCTTCGTATCCATTCTGACCGGCTCTTTCCTCAGACACAGCCTTTTCACTGTGCTGATTTCCTTTCATAAACATAATGAGCATCAGAGGATTTTTTCCTTCTGATGCTCATCTTCCTCGATGGTATTCAGTTTATCACAAGGATTTGCACCTTGCAATCCTCATCCCGGCAATTTTCTGTAATACTGATTGTTCGGGATAGTTTTCTTAGGCCTTCTTTACCGGCGCCTTCGCTTTTCTTGCTGTCAGACCGGAATGAAGGATCACGCTTACATGCTTATATAATAAAGCGGTGATAAATGCATTCAGGCTGCACTTTAACAGGTTAAACGGAACAACAGCGAACAATGCAAATGTCGGAAGATTCTTGATGGCCGGGTTGATCGCTGTTCCCATTGCGATAATGCTGTCCATGCTTCCGAACATCAGCTTTGCGTAGGTCGGGATCGTCAGGAAACAGTTTACAAAAATTGCAGCGATAATTGCAGCAACGATAGATGCGCCCATACCGATCAGCGCTGTCTTCTTTGTCTTATGTCTCTGGTAAATGATCGATGCCGGAAGAACAAACGCACATCCGCCGATAAAGTTTCCGAGGTCTCCCACATACATTGTGGACGTTCCCTTTATCAGAAGCTTTAAAAGGTTCTTCACTAACTCCATAAGGACCGCCGGAACAGGCCCCAGTGCAAAGGCGCCGATCAGGATCGGGGTTTCTGCGAAGTCAAGCTTGTAGAACGGCGGGGCAAACGGAACCGGGATCTGGAAGGTTTCCAGAACGGCTGCCAGTGCGCCGAACATACCGATCAATACTACATTTCTCACATTCAGAACTTTGTTTTGCTGCATAATTACTTCCTCCCTGTAATAGAATAAAAAATCCCCGGACAATACAAATAGTCCGGGGCTGTAAACTAACTCCTGTTTCACGATATCTTCTCTCATCCAGACTATACTGTCGGTTTTGGAATTTCACCAGATCAACTGCTATTGCAGGTCGCGGACTTTTACCGCCGGTGGGGAATCTCACCCCGCCCCGAAGAACGCTATTCATTTTTACAACGCTATTGTAATACCTCTTTCCACAAAAATCAAGTTCAACTTCTGTTTTAACCGAGTCGTTTTAAGCCTGCTGCTCTTTTTCGGCTGTTTTCAACCTGAATTTGTTGGCCTTCTCATCTTTTTTATCGTAAGAAAGGCTGATGCCGATAATACCAAGCAGGATCACTGCGGTTCCGACTGCCTGCATCGGCTTAAATGTTTCATGGAGCAGAACTACGCCGGAAATAATCGCGATCACGGTGCTGAGGGTACAGGTAGAAGCGTAAACGGCAAAGGGTAGGTTTGCTGACGCATAAGTCATCGACAGGAAGGCGATCACGCAGGAAGCAATCCCTGTATATAAAACAGCAATTCCAAACTGCGGACAGATCAATCCGTCAAAATAAGACGGCAGACTTCCGGCTGATGCACTTTTCCCGATGGAGATCAGATTAAACAGCAGCGCTCCCATTCCTGTTGTCACATAAATAATTTCATACGAGGTGAATATGGCGG
>USQV01000004.1 GCA_900556965.1 uncultured Clostridium sp. | reverse complement strand
ATGGCGGGAGACGGTGTATTTGAATATTTGAAAGAGGAGCTGAGATATGCAGATAAGATCCGAATCGAACCGCCAAAGGGAGAGTCCACAAAATGTTCAGATCCGGATACCTCAAGGAAAATTATGCTTTGTTCAGAAGCAGAGGAGTGGAAAGAGTTTCGCGTCATAAAAGCTGCGTCAGGAAAAGGCAGTGAATTTGTACGCAGAGAGGCGGGAAAAGATCGGATCATATTTTCCGAGGTATATCTTAATGGCTTAGAGCCGGATATAGAGCTTCGGATTTTAAAGAGGGGCGAGGCAGAGCTATCGGTGATCTTAAGAAGGGGAGACCGGATAGTGTATAAAAGAAAAGAAGACATTGAACTTTTGAACGCTTGGATCGGGAAAGGAGGAGAAGGAGCAGAATGAAAAAGGCAGAAATAACAGTAGCAGCCATGGAAAAGGATGGAACGCTGATAACTCGTCTTCTGGAAATGCTTTTGACGGAGGGATATCGGGAGAAGGTCAGTGACATTCATCTGGAGCCGGGAGAAAATGATCTGAAAATAAGGATGCGGACAGATGGAAGCTTACGGGAATATATGACACTGGAAAAGGAATATCATCTTCCCCTGATCGCAAGGACAAAGGTATTATCCGGACTGGATATTGCTGAGAAAAGACTTCCGCAGGACGGACACATAAGGCTTCGGATACAGGATGTCGACATGGATTTAAGAGTAAGCACCGTTCCGACAGTGTGCGGAGAAAAGGCAGTTCTCCGTTTCCTGAATCGGGAGATCGTGGTCGATCGTGCAGATACCTTTGGAATGAGGGAAGAAAATTACCGGAAAGCTCTTGATATTTTAAGTAAACCGAATGGGATCTTTTACATAACGGGCCCGACAGGATCGGGAAAAACAACTACGCTTTATATGATGCTGGAATATCTGAAAAAGAATCCGGTCAATATCATAACGATAGAGGATCCTGTGGAAAGAAGAATAGAAGGGATCAGTCAGATACAGGTGAATAAGCAGGCAGGGCTTACCTTTGAGACCGGGTTAAGAGCGGCTTTAAGGCAGGATCCGGATGTGATCATGATCGGAGAAACGAGAGATAATATAACAGCACAGACAAGTGTTCGTGCGGCAATCACCGGACATCTGGTGCTTTCTACGCTTCATACGAGGGATGCGGTAAGAACCACGGAAAGAATGCTGGACATGGGAGTAGAGCCTTATCTGGCGGCAGACAGCCTGAACGGAGTGCTCTCCCAGAGGCTGATAAGAAAAATATGTCCGGACTGTATTGCAGAGCGGGAACCGGATGAGGGGGAACAGAATATTTTAGGTCTTAAGGGGCAAAATAAAGTGCAGAAGCTTCGGTATGGAAAGGGCTGCAGATCGTGCGGAGGTACCGGATACAAGGGACGTATTGCCGTACATGAACTATTAATGATCGACGAAGAAATCAGAAAGAAAATGGCGCAAAGGCGTCCGGCAGAAGAAATATTTGAATATGCAGTCCACGCGAAGCTGCTCACACCCTTGCGGGAGGATATCCTGAAATTGATAGAAGAAGGTATCACAACAATAGAGGAGCTGGAGCGCATTTCGTAGGCGGTTGTAAAAGCAGGATCGCAGCAAGACCTCGATCGCAGCAAAAATACGGATAGTCCGGTCGAATCCTATGGAGTATGTAAAAATTTATGAGCTCCATAGGATTTTTTTTCATTAGTTTTCATGATTTTCAGCCCCTGTTTTTGACAGATCCGATATGGCTTTGAAAGTCAGACTATGTTATATTCTATACAATCCACAGGCATCAAAATCGGAGGCTTTTGCCCCGATATCTTTAAATCATATCTTAATCAAAGTTCCGAAAGGATTCATTCGGGAGGTTCCATGAAAAAAAACAGAATTTGGAAAATGCTGGCGGCAGCCGGCTCTTTTGTGATACTCACAGAAGCGCAGCCGACATTATGTGTTTTTGGTGCCGGCCCAGCCACAAAAATTGAGGATACACAGTATATCGTTTCGGGCAAAGAGGAATGTCAAAGGCTCCTGCTGGAGCTGGTATCCTCCGTTTCTGATTCAGAGCGGCACGAATTTTATGTTACGGGCGAGGATTATGAACCGGAAACGCTGGTGATCGCAAGGCTGTTTCCGGAGACGATCAACATATCGAACACAAAAATGTCGGAGAGGAGGGAAAACGGAAAGAGATATATAAAAAACAGGATCGGCTTTGAAAGAAGCAATAGACAAAGCATACAAGAGGATGAAAACGGAGTTACCGCCGGTTCTTGGAAAGAAGGAGATATCCAGATAAGAAGGATCGGGAAAAAGGAGTATCGTTTTCGGTGCGTGGATGATGATTACAGGAATCCACGTTCTGAGAATCAGCTCTGTGCCCTGTTTTTATGCGAGGATATAATCCGTTCGGATGTGGACAGCAATGAGCTTGAAACAGCGATAGTTACGTTCGGGGAAACAAATAATTACAGGACATCCGACGTAAGAGCATGGCTTTTGGATCAGTATGCCGGGAGTGCCGCAGATGAGGCGGAGGATCCAATTAAAATTGCTGTCGTAGATACCGGAGTAAATGCGGCATTTCTCGGGAAAACAGCAGAAGGGAGATACGGAGAAAATGCGGAAACGGAGCTTTTGAAAAAAGAGCTGCCGCTCCAGACTATATCCGATCGCTTGTTTCTTCCGTCGGTGGAGGAAATTTTAAACTATGGGGATAACGGAAATCTAAAAAGCACGATATGGAATGTCAGGGATCATAAAGAATCTCCATATAACAGGGGATTCTGGCTGCGGACTCCGGTGTTTGAGGCGGATGAAAACGGAAATTTCCGATACGGAGAGCAGGTGTATGCGGTGGATCTGGAAAAGAAATGCATCACACCGGTAAAGACAGATGATCCAACAATTGGGATCCGGCCGGCGTACTGTCTTGTGCAGGAATGACGACTTCAAAACCGGGGGCTTTTGCCCCCAATATCATAAAAAGAAAAAGGAGAAAAGAAAATGTTAAAAGCAGGACGATCAGGAAAAAGAAAAAAAGCAGCAGTATGTATGACCGCGCTGGGACTGTCCGGTGCGCTTTTATGGGGGATGCCGCAGAAAAGCTATGCGGAAAATGCAGCCTTTGATATTTGCCCGGCAACGCTGTCAGATGCGAAGCGGCTACCGGCTGTATCCGCATTACCGGATGATATCTGGAGCGGTTGGATCGGGGATATCAGCTTTCTGAGCGGGAGATACGGAGACGGTTCCAAAGAAAAGCCATACCAGATAGCAACGAAGGCACAGCTTATGGGTCTTTCTGAGCTGGCGTCCATGAGCATGAAGATCGGTGAAAATGAGGGGACGTATCCGGGGGACTATAGGGGAGCGTATTTTAAGCTGACGAAGGATGTCGATCTTGGAGGAAGATCGTGGATCCCCATCGGCTTTTATCGAAATACTTCGGAGATCGGAAATCAGAAGCTCTCCGGATTTGAGGGACATTTTGACGGAAACGGGAAAACAATATCAAATTTCCGTCTGTATCACCCGGATTGGAACTATGTGGGGCTGTTTGGCGCGACCAAAAATTCTGAAATTAAAGATCTTACGGTCAAACCGGGTTATGTGATCACAGCAGGAGAAAATGCCGGGATCCTTGCAGGAAGTGCCGAGCATAGTGTGATTCGAGGTGTTCGGACGATGGGAGCATTGAAAACGATGGGAAATACAGGTGG
This sequence comes from uncultured Clostridium sp., assembly GCA_900556965.1. The sequence goes on along the minus strand of USQV01000004.1, from coordinate 12,399 downwards.
GCTTTTTGGTGAGATCTCGGAAAATACCGTGGTGGAAAATTGCCTTGCAGATCATATCGCAATGGATGCAGGGGAAGCGAAGGAGATCTTTATCGGAGGGATTACAGGAAAGGCGTCGGAATCTCTGATCGCAGACTGCACGGTAAATACAGGAGACAGCCGGAACGCACGGATCTGCGGAGGCGGATATGTGGGCGGGATCACAGGCTTTCAAAACGGAACGGATATATTTAATGTCAGAGTTTCCGGAACCATAGGAGGTGCAGGCTCACAGGCGATAGGCGGTGTGACCGGAAAATACGCATCCGGAAAAATGAAGGTTGCGAGGTTTGAAGGGAGGATCGCAAACTCCGGTCTGGGATATGACGCCAGAGAAGGTACGTTTATCGGCACCCACGATACAGGCTTTCATTTTCGATATGGAGCAGAGGAGCAGGCAGATTTGGCATATCTGTTTGCCGATAAGGAGGAGAAGATACGCGCAGGAATCTGCGGCTCCGGTATCCGTGAGGATAATTTGTTCCCTTACGGAGCCCATATCGGCTTCTGGCATGCGGGAGATAATCATTTTACATTGATTCAGGGAGACGGGGAACAAAAGGAGGAACAAAAATATTTTTATGAGGAGCTGGAGGATGGGATCCTACATCTGACGGATACGGAGGCTTCCGTAAGGTCGGATCAGTTCTTTCCGGATCATTTTGCCCCCGGGCCCAGCGGCCGTCCGGTGACCGGACATCTGGTTTCGGTACTGCAGATCGATACAGCGGCAAATGTGGAGCAGTATTATGATGTGGCAATACTGACGGCCAGAGGGGAGTCTGTCTACAGTAAGGAGATGGACAAGTCCCATAGAGGCGCGGTGGCAGCCGGGGATCTGGTGACCGTAGTGACGGCACCGAAAAACACAGAGGAGGCGAAATACCAGATGGAGGGAACGCCGACTTATACAGATAAAAGCGGAAGGAAACGGAGCATGGCATATCAGACAGGAGGCTCCTACAGCTTTGTGATGCCGGATTGTGACACAGAGATAGCCGCTGTCTATAAAAAGGTTGCAGCAAATGTCTGCGTTGCTCCGGAGGAGCTCTGTTTTCGGGTAGTACAGGAGCGATCCGGAGACAGAAAAAATCCTTCCGTGGTGACAGAAGTAAAAAATGCATCGGGAAAATTGATCGCCAGATATATCAATGGAAAATTGGAAACGGATACACAGGTACAGGAGGTGAAGGTAAAGGCAGTTGTGGATAAAAACAATGATGTAGCCGACAGCAGGGTACGCTGGAGCGTGGATGACAAAGGACTGCTCTTACTTAAGAATAATGACGATGAAGATGCGGAGGGCTACACAGATAAGAGTGCATCTGTGGAGCTGAATCTGCAATCCGATTTTTTTCAGGATATTATCAGAAAGGCAGAGAAGGAGCAGATAGAAAAGAATTACAGATATCCGATCGCGGATACAGTCTATGGAAACGGAGTAGGCGGAGGCGTTGCGGTATTGACCGCAGAGACCAGACCTGCGGCGAGCTTTGAGGGAAAGAGTTTGACTGCAAATTGCAGGATCGCAGTCACCTTTCAGATAAAAGACAGGACAAGAGTTTCGGCAGATGAAGTCTGTCTGGATAAAAATGATATCCGGTTTACCGTTACAAGGACGCTGTCCGGTGACAGAAAAGCTCCGAAGGAATCGATATCTGTTTCAGGTCCCATTACTCTGAGCGCTTCCTTTGGGCCGGAATATTTTGATAAAAAAGATATTTCATGGTCTGTGAGTGATAATAGTGTTCTGAAGCTTGAGGGGGAAGATTTTGGTAAAGAGGATAGTAGCAAAGACTACCGAAATGTCAGCGTCTATGCGAAAAAAGACAGCAGATGGATCCGGGATATCATGGAGGCGGATGATGCACGCTGCCAGACCGATCCCTATGCACGCAGAAAAGGCTGCGGACAGAAAACGGCAGAGATCCTTCTGCAGGCAGAGGATATACTCGGAAATAAAAAAACAGCGGTATGTAAGGCAGAGATTCAGTTTATAACGAAGGATCAGACGGAGGTAAGAGCAGAGAGTATTGAAACAGATAAAGATCATCTGGAATTTGATATGATCCTTACAAAGACGGGGCGAAGCTCTAAGCCGGATATGAAATGGAGCGGGGCAGAGGCGCAGATACTGAATGCCCGTGTGCTTCCCGAAAAAACAAAAGATCGGGAGGCGGAGGATATCTGGCCACAGATCTCATGGAGTGCGGATCCTGCGGTTCTGATCGTGGACGACAATGGAAGGGTGCAGCCGCAGACCGATTCGGCATGGATCCGGGATGCCATGAAGTCTTACCCGTATACAGCCGAAAAAAGGACAATCCTGACGGCGGCTGCCGGTGATAAAAGGAAGGAAATACCCGTGACCCTTAAGTTTAAACTGGTCAATCATATCCGCACTTCTTCCGGCGGCGGGAGTTCTCACGGCTCCGGAGGAAGCTCCGGGGGCAGCTCCGGAAAAAAGTATTCTTCGGGGATAACAACGGAAGGTACAGTGAAAACCTCAGTGTCCGCACCGGAGAACAGTTTAACCGGCATCTGGGTAAAGGATGGAGCAGAGAGATGGCTTTTCATTAACAATGGCAGAACCTTTGCGAAGGAATGGGGCTATATCCATAATCCTTATGCGGGAGCCGGACAGGAAGCAGCGTCATGGTTCTATTTTATGGAGGATGGGACTATGGCAACCGGATGGTATCAGGATCCGTTAAATAAAAACTGGTATTACCTTCATGACAAAAAGGATGGAAGCCGTGGATATATGTATACGGGATGGCATCAGATCAACGGAAGCTGGTATTATTTTGAGAAAAACGGAAGAATGCTTGCCGGGACAACAACTCCGGACGGCTTCTATGTGGATGCTTCCGGTGCATGGATCGAAAACAAAAAGGCAGAGCCTGAGGTATAGGCAGGAATAATAGCAGGGAGGCATGACAAATGGAAAAAATAAAGGCGCTTTTAATGAGAGAAAGAAGAAAAATCGCGGGATTTTTAGCTTTAGTTATATTTCTTTCCGCATTAGGTATGCCGATCCCGGCGGAGGCATCAGAGATCTGGCCGCAGAAGGCAACTGCTCCGTTTTACTGTCTGGATGGAGGCAAGAGCTGGAGACAGTCTGATCGATACGATATTTATAAATATGATACGCTTCCGTCCCCTTTGACTGAGGAGCAGGCAAAGCGTCTTTTCTGGGCGTACCCCACCAATTGGAATGCTTTAAAGCGGGCGGCTTCAAAGTATGATCCGGAATTGTATGCCGGGATCGCGTCGCAGGCATCAGGGCCAAATGAAGTAAAAAAGATCAAGGATAATGCAAAGACTAAATTTGCATGGATCGCAGATGATCCGGATCGGGAGTCCAGAGCGATCAGGGCGTTGGAGAAGGAGGCAGCTTCCGGAGAAAGTCAGGGAAACGAAGCTCCGGAAGCGATACGGGAAGCGACCTCCGAGGAGAGGGCAGTTTCTATTGTTATTGCGCCCTTCTCGGACGGCCCGGGTGCACTCGATACGGAGCTTGTACTCGGAAGCAGGTTTATCCGTGATATTGCTGGGATCGAACCGCAAAGCGTTTGGGATAATGGATCCGGAGGAGGAAAAGAAGGATGGCTGGATGCCTCTCAGGATAAGAATATAGCAAAATCAGTAATGGGAGAGAGCTTATATGAGCTGACATGGAGCAACGACTCGATCCGAATCCACAACAACGGCTCTGCCACGGCAAATGACAGTGCTGTCGGAAGCGATCTGTCGGAGGAAGAACGATATAATAAAACAATGGTGCGCTATAAGATAACCATGAAAAAAAATTCCGGGTGGTACACGGAGGGAAGCTGGAATGAGGATTATCTGCATCAGTGGATGGACTTTAAGGCCTGTGTTAATGCCCCGGAGCACCAGAGGCTTTATCAGGCGGATATCCGCATTGTACCGTCAGATATGGTGTTCTATCTTGTGATCAGTCAGGGAGAAGGGGAAATTCCGGATATTCCGGGATATGGAACAGAAGATCCGGAAATGGATTTTCGGATATTTCGCCATAAAGAAACCTTTTCAGCTACTTATAATGTAAAGCTCAAGAAGCTGGATGATGAGACCGGAATGCCTTTGCGCGGAAGCCAGTTTTATCTGTATGAGCGGTTTGAAGATGCGGACAGCCTTGTAAAAAAGGAAACGGAAGGCAGGCTGCTGGAGGAAAATCTGAGCTTTGTCCCATGGGAGGGCTTTCAGATATTTGCCGAGGGGACAACCGATGAGCGGGGAGAGATCAGCCATAGGGATGAAAGAAAATACACCTACGACAAAACATATTGTGATGGTCATGGGATGCCAAAATGGGCAGAATCTTCCGACACCTCTGATCCGGATCCGGAGGCAGATGAGCAGATCGAGGATAAAAACCGGGCGGCGGCAAAGAAATGGCTGGAGCTGGTGGATGCGTGTGCAGACTGTGCGGATACGAAAGCACATTTTCACTGGCTGGCAGATGAAAATGCGTATGAGGAGGTCTGTCAGGTACTGGAAACAGGAAAACCGGAGACGACCGGCGGAGGAAATACAGATCCTGCGGCTGCTTTTGTGGCGTCCGGCTGCCGTACAGACTGTGAAGCGACCCGGGATGCGTTTATTCATTTAAAATTTACTTACACATGGAAAGAGATCAAAGCGCGGACAGGATATATTCTCCACGATATCCATCCTGAGGATGTTCCGATCGAGCTGGTAACGACGACATCCTCCGAAGCCGGAGCAGATGCGGTTTTGGCGGAGGGCTCTGTCCGGGATGTCAATACGGCTTACTCGAGTACGAAAAAACCGATGGCTTCTGCGTCTCCGGATACAAGAAAACCGATGCTCTCCGCGACCCGGTCAAACGCGAAAAAGCCGGAGGCTGGTGCGTCCTTGGATACGAGAAAGCCATTGCTCTCCGCGACCCGGTCGAACGCGAAAAAGCCGGAGGCTGCTGCTGCGTCCTTGGAGACGAGGAGGCCGATGCTTTCTGCGACTAGATCAAATGCGAAAAAGCCGGAATCGTCATCCTCGGCAGAAGGCTCCACGTTTTTGTCTAAAATATGGCGGATATTAAAGGGCGCTTTAACAAAAGGAGGCATTTGGAGGCCGGAGAGCGGGGAAGAAGCCATGGATGTGGCTGAAAGCAGGCTTTTGAACGAAGAAGCTGATGGAGAGTGGGATTCTGATACGGAATGGGATTCTGATACCGGGGCCGACTTTGAGACTTATCTGGGATCTGCCACAGAGGATGGGATTCGTCATCTTCCATCCGGAAACCGGGAGCTTTATTCGCATTATGATGCGGCAGACGGAGGAAAGGATTTCTGGGAGATACGGGATCACAGAACAGAGGGAGAGCTTTATATCAATAAACGAGATTTGGATCTGTACCGAAAGGAATCCGATCAGTATTCCTCTGCCGGAGATACGGAAGGAGACGGAACCTTAAAGGGGGCGGTATACGGACTGTTTGCTGCGGAAGATATTATCCATCCTGACACGGATATCCGCAGTAACGGGACAATGACAAATACAGGGATCGTTTATCGAAGGCATGATCTGACATCGGTGGCAGTAACGGATGAGGATGGAAATGCAGCGTTTCTAAGCTATACGGAAATGCCGGGAATGACCTTTGATATGGAAACCGGGAAAATAATGAAAAGAAAAGACATAAGCTGGAAAGGGCCGAAAAACTGTTACTCGGAAAATGATCTGAAATATGGAAATTATTGGATCAGCAGACCACTGCTCCTTGGAAAATATTATGTAAAAGAGCTGTCAAGGAGTGAAGGATATGAGCTATCTGTAAATGGTCTATCCTCCCGTTTAAGTAACAGCAGGGCAGGAACAGAGCTTCCGGATATTTTTTCGGAAGGATCCGGGACTGCGATCGTATCACTAAAGGAGATGGCGGCCTCCATGGAGGGAGAGGACGGTGGCGGAACCGGATATGACCAGATACCGTTTACTGTATCCTCAAACGGAACCGGAGGCTACACGCTTGTTCTTTCCGGATTTCCGGAAAACACGGAATTTTATCGCGTAGATTCAGGAGAAAAGGAGGTAACAGCCCTTCGGGTGACAGGAACTATCGAAACACCGATAAAGGATGCAGAGGGAAGGCAGGTATGGGTCACTGCCGAGACAGACACCGATTATATAAAATACAAGCCGGAATATGCTGCCGACGGCTCTGTTTCCGGTCAGACACCTCAAACACGGTTGGAGCCGCAGATGGTAAAGGCGTACCAGATTCCGCAGCAGGCAGTTATGAAGCTGACGGATATTGATATTGATGAAGACGATCCGATCCTGCATGAGAAAATGAGCGAACATGATATTAAAGATAAGGAGGACAGGATCTTCTTCTACCTGAAGGCGGAAACAGAAAGGATACTGAGAGAAAATGGGTACGGAACCCCAATCACGGCTGATGACTGCTTTTCCACGGAGAAAGAACCGGTATACAGCAGAGGAGTAAAGAAAGGTCAGCCTGACCGATATGGGATGACGACAAAAGCAGGGGAAACGGCAGTAAAAACATATTACGGAGCTGCTGTTCAGGAGATCCACATCCGGGAGACAAAAGAAGGGATCACGACAGAGGATATACTGGCAGAGCTGATCGGATGGTACGGCAAAAATCCGCAATGGAGCTTTGGCGGACTGGATTCTGTTAAAAAAGAGCAGGATGGATATCGATTCGTCGTATATTCAGGCATATCCGCCGGAAACAGTAAATGGTTTTTTACATTAAAGGAGGCGGGCGGAAAAGCAGAGGTCGATAAGATATACGGAGTTCTTGAAGATCCGACAGCACTTCGCCTAGTCTACCGGGAATATGGAGCTGATGGTACACATCGGTATCAGATCGAAAGACAGTATTGCTTCGGCAGCGGAAAAGAAAAACGGTATTATATAGATGCTGTTTTAACGCCGGCAGTATTGATCGATAAGGGAGGAAAGCTTCAAGACATTTTACATTCAGTGATGGTATATCATCGTAAAGGAGAGGTAGTGCGTGATTATCTGGACGGAGATCCGGATAATGGGTATAAGGTTCCGCTTAGGAAGACCTCGGACAAGCTGGAGGTCACTACGGAAACGGAGCTGGTGGAAACAGATGTAAAGCTGGAAGCAGTTTCTTACGATAAAAAAAGTGGGGTATATCGGGTACGCGTAGAAACAGAAGGAACAGACAGCAACGGAGCTCATTTTTCCGATCGAGACAACAGACTTATGCTTTCTTTTATGGCAAAGCTTCCTCAAAAAGAGAAGCTTCTTACCGATAAAGACGTGGAAGCTCTGGAAAAGGGAAACGTATACGGATATTCTGCGGGAGACAGGATCGGTTATGGGGAATATCTTTCCCATATCCGGGGAGTATCGATGAGCGTGTCTTTAAAACCGGATAAGGAAAAAACGGACAGCTATATTGCAGTAAAGGAGCTGGTCTATCGCAGACAAAACCGGGTCAAGGAGGATGCAGATACCGGTAAGGTTCGCGTGCAGGTGCTGGAACGTCCCATCAAGCAGAAGGTTAAGGTGGTAAAGTATATTAAAGAGGAAGAAGCGATCGGAAACTTTCGGTTCAAGATATATCTGAAATCGAATCTGGAACGCCTGTACTGCAGCAAAAATGGCGAGATCAGATGGACGGATAAAAAAGGAAATGAGATCAATATTCAGGAATATCGAGAACAGTATCCGGAATTAGTGCAGAAAATCTATACCCGGAAGACAGACCGCATGCTCTTAGAAAAGGCAGAAGAAACGAAAGAGCCGGGAGCTGGTGAAACGTATAACTATGAAAAGTTTTTTGATGCGATACAGACTGCCGATACAGATAAATGGAAAAATAAAGGCTTTGTTTTGAATACCTCTTTCAAACCGTTTGCTTTTGCCCGGTATACGGGAGCAGAAAATCAGATAAACAGTTCGGAGGCAGCCAGACAAAACGCACTTAGATCAGATGCGGTGCGTCAATTTGCGGTAAGCTGGTATCTGAAGGATCAGGTTAAGGCGGAGAATAAGGAAAGCATCCGGTATTCTGATGAAACGTATGATAAGGCGTTATATCAGGCAATTTTAAAGGCAGAGGAATACCTGCTTCCGTTTTTTCAGTATGATATCGGATCCATATATGAAATTGAATGGGATGATGAACTATCCGGCGGGATCGACAGGGACAAGGCCACGCTTTCTGCGTGTCAGCTAAATAAAAAAGGCGGAAAGGCGGAGTACGCATTCGGAATTTCATCCTATTTACCCTATGGACAATATGTGATTGTTGAGCAGCAGCCGTGGCGGGCAGAATGGATGGATCTTGAAAACAGACACTACAGATGCGATAAGCCAAGAGAAATTTCCCTGCCTGCGGTGTATGAAGAAAGCGGGGAGGAGATTCCGGAAAAGCTATCAGAAAAGCTTCCCTCTATCAAGGTTCCTTGGAGTGTGACGGAAAAGGAGGAGGACAGTATATTAAACGGCTTTGCTTATCCGGTATTTACAAACAGAAAATATCGGGTCAGGCTCCGGATCGAAAAGCTGGATCGGGAGACCGGAGAGCCGATCCTTCATGACAGCGGTGTATTTGCACTCTATAGGGCCGAAAGAGAGGAAAATAAAGGCGGAAGCGGAGATGTGGTGCGGTATAAGACAGATCAGATCATAGAAGGAAGCAGGAAGTTTCTGGAGGCGATGGAGGCTTATCATATTGCTCCCTTTGCCCGTGAAAATGGGCTCGGTGCCGGAGATTCTTATTACGGAACGGTTCCGGCCGGAACACCTGTCTGTAAAGAGAGTGACAAGGTAATATTTCATGATGAAAGCGGAAGTCAGACCGGTGAATTTTCTGCTCAGTCAACTGTTTTTGACGGAGCCGGTAAAGATATACTGGAGGTGGCGGGATATTTAGAGACACCGGAGCCTGTCAGTGCCGGTGTATATGTTTTGGCAGAATTAAAGGCGCCGGACGGATATGTGAGGAGTAAACCGATCCCCATCGAAGTATACAGCGATCAGGTTACCTATTATACAGATGGAGAAACAGAGAAAAAGGCTTCTGTTTTGCACAAATATGCGGGGGAAGAAACCGCGAGGATCTTTGTCAATGATGATGCGGTCAGTCTGGAGATTTCAAAGAAGAAAACGGAAGATACGATCCGGGGAATGAAGCTTGAGGGATCGCTTCGTTATCTGGAAAACCGAAGGCAGGCGGGAGAGCACATCGAGCTGGTATATGAAAATGGGATCTATCAGGGATATGGATATCTTATTCGTAAGCTGGATTCGGCAGAGGATAAAAATCGATATGTTTCTGGTGCTAAGATGATCCTTTATCAGGCGATCGAGCTTTGTCCCTCCGGTGATAAACAGGATCTTGCCGTTGAGGGATTGAAGGTCATAAGAGACAGAAATGGAAATGTTACAGATATACTGGTGGAGGAGGATTATGCCGGAAAACAGTCGGTATTTTCAGAAAAAGACGGTGTGTGGGATCTTAGGGAGCTGTCGGACGGAGATGTTCCGGTGCTGTTTTATGATATGGGCGGTCTTAAGGTGTTGGAGAAAAATGCAGATGGGCATCTGTACGGGTTCGGAAAGGATGGCGGCAGGATACGGATCACATCAGATACAGAATCCATATATGCTTTAAAAGGAGGAATTCCCGTTTTTGAGATCTATGGGGGAGATTTTTCCGAGCTTGTTTATGATGAGAGGACAAGGGCATTTACAAAAATGGATCAAGAAACCGTGATCTATCATCTGGATTCCGGACGGGTGCGGGATGCACTGGTGGATGGATATACAGGCCTCGCATACGTAGAGCGGTTCGTACCCGGAATACGCGGGCGTGAAGAAAGGAGGATATCGGTATGGCCGGTTACCGTTTTAAGAGATACAAACGGAGCCGTCATACGGAGAGATAAGATCTTGACAGGTCGGCCGGGGGAAAGAAATGCCGGTTCTTCAGAGGCATATATTACCGGAACATGGGAATCAGAAACAGGAAGTCTGGAAAAAAGAATGAGCCCTGTTTTAGATGAAAATGGCCTTGTACGTTATTATCCGGCCGGCCGGGAGCTTTATAAAACAGGAGAGGCCGTTTACGACAGAGACGGAGAGTATCTGACATATCGGTATGAGGAGCTTCTGGAGAAATTTAACAGAGCGGCTTATTATCAATATGACAAAAACCGTCTGTATCAGGGAACCGGAAACGGGCAGGCAGCGGTAAAATTACAACATCGAAAAGGCGAGGCATGGATCATCCCGAATATATGGATAAGCGGAATAAAGAGTCCGCAGGATCCTACAGAGACGGAAAAGACATGGGGAAAACCGGATCTTTTGCGCCGGGTGACACCCGGGAAATACATATTAGAGGAGATGGAAGCCCCGAAGGGCTATGTCAGAGCTTTCCCTATGGCAGTTTGCGTAGAAGAAAATGCAAGGGTTCAGAAAGTCTCATTGTCAGACGAGCGTATTAAAGTCGAGATCCATAAAACAGATTCGGAGGATCAGATCCTTACGGGGGCTAGGCTGGCACTTTTTAAAGCGCATCGTGTATACACGTCAGATTTTAATCAATATCCAAAAGGATATTATTTTGTAAAAAGCAGTCAGGAGCCTGCATGTTGGCAAATAGAGGATCCTGTGGATAACCATCCAAAAGATGTCCGAGCCGTGTGGATAACAGGAAAGACTCCTAAGTATTTAGAAGGGATCCCTGCGGGAGATTATATTTTAGAGGAGCTGGACACTCCGGCGGGTTATCTGCCGTCCTCCATGGAGATCGTCGTGAAGGAAACAGAGGAGCTTCAGAGCTTTGTACTTAAGGACGATCATATAAAATTAGAAATATTCAAATACGAAGCAGATAAGAATGGGATAAAAACAGCGCTGCCATGGAACTTTAATGCAGAATTGGCATTATATCCGGCGGTACTGGATCCGAACGGAGAGGTAAAGATACAGGATGGAAGACCCTTGTATGAAGCGGAGCATTCGGTAGATAGCTGGATAGCAGGAAGGCTTGGAAATCATGGGACGGATATGACGCGGGCGTATGAGGAAATGTTTACGGAATACAGGGATCAATTTCTGCACTTTTCATGGAAAGACCCGTATGGAGGCGGCAGCGCAAAGCGGGTAGAAATGTTTTCTTACGGAAACGGGGAGATCGTATATCAGGTATGGGAGATGGAGGATGGCCGTGAATTTTCTGTTACAGTATCGGAGAAAAAAGGATCGTCATTGAAAAACCGGGCCACCTTGAAGGAATCGGTGAAGGACAGATACGTATTTAAATATCAGATACATAAAAACCGGCATGCTCTTGGCAGCGGGACAGCAGAAAGCTATGATACGGCAGACGGGATCCACAGAATTGATAAGATACCGGCCGGTAAATACGTTCTGGTAGAAACAAAAACTCCGGATGGATATAAAGCGGCTTCACCGCAGATCATAAATGTGCTTCCGATCCGTGAGCTTCAGAGGTATTCTATGGAAAATATAAAAAAGCAAAGATACATCGATAAAAGGGATAAGGCCGGAAATCAGCTTGCAGGAGCGGAACTGTCTTTATATCGCGCCGGGGAAGACGGGGAGCTGGATTTTAGAGAGGAGCTTCTGGAGGATCGCTGGATATCGGGAAAAGAAGGCCGTTACGATGCAGATGATTTGGCAGACGGAAAAATACCGCAGGGATACGGGATCGGAGATATGCGTCTTCATGAAATCCCACCGTTAAAGTATGGGAGCTATTATCTCGTGGAAACGAGAGCACCGGAATATTTTATAACGATGCAGCCATTAAAGATCATACTGAACGAGGAGACTGGGGATGTTATCACTGCCGTCAATCAAATGGCAGAAGGAAGAATAGAGATCAGAAAGACGGATTCGGAATGGTATGAAAAGCCTGTTCCCGGCGCATGGTTTGAGATCAGAAACAAGAGGACAGAGGATACGTTTCTGATACGGACAGATGAAATGGGAGCTGCAAGCTCTCCCCTGCTTCCGACGGCATATATAGATCATACATATAATCCGGTTCCGTATGAGTATGAGGTCAGGGAGGTGAGATCGCCGGCAGGCTATCAGCGGTCAGACAAAATATGGAGAGTTGTGTTTACCCCGGCGGAAAACGATGTGCTTGTATACAGGATCGAAGCCGAAAATGACCGGACAAGACTGTATATTTCAAAAAGTGATTTTGAAACAGGAGATTTTGTTCCGGGGGCAAAGCTGGCTATTTATAAAGCAATATATAAAGATGGAGCATACATTCCGGATGGGATCGCCCTTGAGAGCTGGAGCAGCAAAAAAGAGCCT
>USQV01000003.1 GCA_900556965.1 uncultured Clostridium sp. | reverse complement strand
CTCCGGCTCTCCGTCAACAAAAACAGTGTCGTCACACTCCCCGCCGAGGGAGATTTTTCCGATGTGACCTCCACTCTGGACTACGAGCTGACCGGTACTGCCCCCGATTCTGCGATCGCCTGTATTGAATACATGTATGGGGATAAAAAGATCGGACAAGCCTATTTGGAGGCCATAAGGGAGCCCGGCTACACTCTGCCTGATGATCCGTCTGCCTCTACCGAGGAGACCTCTGCCTTTACCAAGGAGACCTCTGCGGCAGAAACAGATGCCCCCCTCCAGACAGAGGAAGCCGAAATCAAAAAAAGCTCTGACAACACCGTAAAACCAAAGCTTCCTCCCATTTTAAAGAAGGTACTGATCGCAGCCGCCGGACTGGGTGCAGTTGCCGCCCTTATCTTCGGGATCCTTGCTTTTCGGGAACACAGAGAACGAAATGAGCGGATCCTGCGCCAGCAGCGCCGTGAAAACCGCTTAAAGAGATGGGGCTATTCTACCACAGAATTTGACAAGATAATGGAAGATCATATCCGCTCCCGGTCGACTTATAAAAAGCCCGGCTTCCGGGATCGCTTCCGACGAAAATAGTTTCGATGAAAAAACAGTGAGGACACCGCAAAGGCTGATGATCTGCGATGCCCTCATTCTTATATCCGATGAAGCGAAGTTCTACGCTTCTGTATTCTGTCTTACTCTTTTCTTCGCTTTTTCCCGCTCCGCACGGCGGAGCTTTGTATCCTCCTTCTTTCTGGCGATCAGCTCCGCTCCTTCGCTGTTCACGATCTTTTGTGTCTTGATTGCGAAGACAGAGCCGTCCTCGGAGCGCTTCATCCTGATCTTTCCCTTCACCGGTCCATGCTCCGGACAGGCTGCAAGGCAAAGATAAAACCGCTGCCCATACGAAAACCAGCGGATCTTCTTTCTCAGCATTCTCCGACATTTATAACAAACCATATCCGTGACCTGTTTGTCACTCATTGCGTCCTCTTTTGTTGCAAAGCCTCTGGAAACAAACTTGGAATAATCCGGAAATACAAGAGTAAATTCTTCTTCCCTGCACTGTGGGATCCGGTAATAATCCACGGAAACGTATTCCCCGACCTGATCCATATCAAGCCTCTGCAAGACCCCTCCTGTATACTCGGCATCCTCCAGCGCCCGATGGAACGGGACATTGGCTTCAAGACCGAAAAAATTCACTGCCACATCTAAGGATTCCCTTGTTTTTCCATCAGAATAAAGGCGGCTGTATAATTTCTGCACATCATAAAACAGGAGCGGACTCGCAAACGGGATCTCCATTCCGTGATATATCATATTTCTCTGCAGCTCTGTCAGATCCATACTGCCCCATGTGCAAAAAATATAGTCGTCGCCGCACCATTCAAGAAAGCTCTCCATAACCTGTTTAAACGGCTCTCCCCGGTGGATAAGCTCATCCATCGTTACATGCGTTACCTCAGAGATCGCAAAATGCATCTGGCGGTATACGCAGGGACGGATCAGACGGTGAAATTCCGACAGCTTTTCCATATTTTCATTTAATTTTACGGCTCCGATCTCAAATATCTCGAATGGAAGATGGTCAAGGGACGCTTCTTTCCCCGCGGAGCTCTGATTCCATTCCAGATCAAAAACAATATAACTTTTCATAGTGAAACAAGTATAGCACAGTTTTCCCTGCTTGTAAATTTCAGTTGAGTTTCCGTTCCATCAATATTATACTAAGTGATATAAAAAAATATATAAGGAGAGTATTTCCATGAAACATATTACCGCACTTGCACATATCGCACTGTTTACGAAAGATCTGAATGCCTCTGTAAAATTTTATGAAAAGCTGGGCGGCTCCGTCTGCGGACATGCCGATGTTGAAAAACCCGCCGGAACCAACCACATCACTCTGGTCGCACTTCCCGGATTTGTCCTTGAGATCATTGAACCCCATGACGGAAGCGCTGTCACTTCTGAGGGCGGACTGTTCCCCCACATTGCGATCGAGGTCGATGATATCGACGCTGCCGTAGCTGAACTTAAAGAGGCCGGTATTACAAACTTTAGAAGCGAAGCTCCCATGACACTTCCTATCTTCGGCGGGATCCGGAACATTTTCTTCTTTGGCCCGGACGGAGAGCTGTTAGAGCTCCTTCAGAAGCTGTAAAGGGCAGGGGCTACCGATGAGATCCCATAAAAAAACGGGTAAACTCCTGCATGAAATACAGTCAGATACCCATGTTCAGAAAATGAAAAAATATGTTCAGCACGGACATGTTTCCACATTCGATCATTGCAGAAATGTAGCAAGCTTAAGCTATTATATCAATAAGAGATTTTCGCTTAATGCCGATCTAAAGGTGCTGCTGGTCGGCGCCATGCTCCACGACTTCTACCTGTATGACTGGCATAAAAGGGATGGCGGAAGGCACCGCCTGCACGGCTTCACCCATGCGGAAAGAGCGTGCAGAAACGCAAGAAAATACATAAACATCGATAAGAAAACCGCAGATGTGATCTACTGCCACATGTGGCCGTTAAACCCCCGGAGAGTTCCCGCTTCAAGGGAGGCCTGGATCGTCTGCATTGCAGACAAGCTTGTTTCCCTTCGGGAAACTCTCCTGAGGAAATAAAGCTTCTTTTTTGCCTTACTTCAGCTCGAGTCCTTTTTTATATAACTGATAGGCTTCAAGTCCGGACAGATCTACGTCATCCATAGTGACCGGATCTCCCTTCTTCACATCATTTAAAAGGACGGAACCATTTAACAGATAGAAGGGAGCTGCATTTCCGACTGCTTTTCTTTCAAGAAGCTCCGGTGTCAATCCATCGATCTCATGGTGATGACCGTGAACCGTAAAGACTGTTCCCTTCTTAAGATCTGTGTCGGCAACACCGGCAAGAACAGATACCTGTCGGCACTCCGTATGCGTTCCGACTCCAAGGAAGTCACCGAGAATGATGGAGGCCGGAGTTTCCATTCCCATATAGTGGTATGGGTAATAAATGCAGCAATACTTGTCATTTTTGCTCATTACATGCCCTTTTCCCTTTAAGATATCCCACATCTTCTCATTCTCGCATTTTACGATAATAAATTCGCCGCCGCAGAAGCTGGCTTCATCTTTTCCTCTCAGGTTATAGAATACATCTACAACACCTGTCTTATCAAGAATGCCCCCATCCTCCTTCGGAATGAAGATATTGGCAAGCTCACTGATCTTTGCGATGGGGTAGCTTAAGAACGGGGAGGTCGGAACGAGTCCGGTCACATTGGAAACAAGATTCATCTCGCAGAGATCAGCCGGAATGACATCCAGATATTTCTCCAGAAGCCTTTTTCTTTCCTCCAGTGTTTCCGTTCCCTTATAATACCAGCTGTCCATCATCTCAGGCAGCTTCTCTGCCTTGCAATTTCCGTCCAGATACTGGAAATCGCCGCTTTCCCGATCCCACACGAAATCATATTCGCTGGATTTTCCCGCTGCAACGACCTCAAGTCCAAGAAGCTGTGCCCATGTATAAAGATCGATCAGATTTCTCGGCTGATCGCCGTTTACCAGTGCATACACTGCATTATTCTCAGCAGCGACCTGATTTAAAAGCGGGCCGCATACACTGTCTGTCTCCTTAGATACCATGTAAACGTTAGTGCCCTTTTTCAGTGCGATCAGAGCGGCATCCGAGCTTACAGCAGTATTTCCGGTACACTCAACAAGAGCGGTGATCCCACATTCTGCGACAAGACGGTAATCGCCGACAATGAGAATTGCATCCTCCGGGGCTGCATCGATCGCTTTTTTGTCGTCACAGACAACAATCTTATTCTCATCATATCCGATCTCCTTTAATACGTCCCTGCATTCATCTGTATGTCTGGAGCAGATGACACGCAGCTCCATGTGTTTTACATGGGGGATCTGAGCTAATAAGGTGTAACCATATCCGCGTGTCGCACCGATGATGCCGACTTTTGATACCTTTCCGGATTTGTCATTGATCAGGTTTGTATAATCCATAATTTTTATTAATCTCCTCTAAAGCTGATTATTGTTGATGAATATTTTATGGACGGAATACGATCTTAATTGCCGCATCGTCCTTATCTGCAAGATCAAAGCCCGCCTTGATGTCTGCAAGCTTAAATTCATTTGTGATCAGCGGTTTGATCTTAACAGAACCCTGAATGACCGGGCGAAGTGTATCCGGTACCCACACGAAGCGTTCCTGCCATGTATGATGAACAAGACACGTATTTACGAACTCCAGTCCGTCATCATGCCAGCGGCTGATGTTTAACGTGATCGGGGTGGTCACCCAGCTGTAAAATACAAATTTACCGTTGTGGCGGATCATGGCGCTTGCCGCATTAAAGGATTCGGCTGAACCCGCTGCCTCAACAACAACATCGGCGCCGCGTCCTCCGGTCAGGGCCTTGACCTTTGCCACCGGATCCTCCTCCTTTGAGTTGATGACAATATCCGCTCCGAGAGATTTTGCCAGATTTAATTTTCCCTCAAGAACATCAACAACAATAACCTGATATGCCCCCTTTAATTTAGAGCACTGGGCAATGATCTGGCCTGCATATCCGGCTCCCATGATAACAACGGTATCACCAAGCTGTACGCCTGTATGAAGTCCGGAATACATCGCACATGCCGTCGGCTCACCAAGAGCTGCTATATCCATATCAAGACCTTCCGGAACCGGCTGAAGCTGGAAGTTTTTCGCCTTGAAGTAGTCGGCAAAGTTATTATTCCATCCGAAAGCGATAACCTTATCGCCAACCTTGTAATCACTGACACGGTTTCCTACTGCAACGACCGTACCGCCGCTCTCATGTCCGAGAAGGAATGGAAATTCCGGCGGCTGGCGGAACTCTGCCGTCTGCGGCGGCATGAAGCCACGATAGAAACTCTTGTCAGAGCCGCAGATACCCATCATGTGGTTCTTAACAATGATATCATCCTCTCCGCACTCTAATTCACGCTCGATCAGCTCGATATCGTATGCCTTATTTAAACGTGCTGCTCTGGTAACAAATTTTTCCATGGTCAATACCATTCCTTTCCGATATTATTTTCTGATATTATTTGAAATCCTATTTTCCAATATTATTTTTGATACTTCTTTCCGGTACTGCTTAAATAATGTGAAGGAACACAAGGATGCAGGTAACTACAGCCCCGGTAAATCCGGCTACGGTAGAAGCGCCGCCTACGCCGCGGATACCCTGGTTCACATTCATGTTGGACATGGAAACGGTTACCCAGAATCCGGAGGAGTTGGCATGCTTAAACATCAAAGCGCCTGTACCGCAGGCTAAGAATGCTGCTACCGGAGAGATACCGAGTGTTGCTAACATCGGCTCAACTAAAGCGGCTGCTGTCATTACGCCAAGAGCATTTGATCCGGTCACTACATGGATGATCGCTGCAATAATGATCGGGATCAGGATCGCCGGGAACGGAGACTGTACGATGATGTCTGCGATCTTTTCTGCTACGCCTGCATTTTTAACAAAGGTAGCGAGGGCGCCGCCCATACCGGTAACAACGATCGGGATTGCAGAAGCTACAATACCTTCGTTTACCCAGTCGTTTAAGACTTCCTTGCTTCTCCATTTCTTTCCTGTTAACGGTAAAGAAAGGATACATCCGGTGAACAGAGCTGCTAACGGGCTTCCGATGAAGGCAAGGAAGTTTGCGATCGGCGTTTCCGGAACAAGGATAGAAGCAACGGTATTAAGAAGGATTAAAAACAGCGGGAACAGGATCGGGAGCAGAGATTTAAACAGAGACGGAAGCTCCATGTTTTCACTCTCCGCTGCTGACTTCAGGAATTCCTCCTTCGGAGCAACCGGTGTTTTTAAGGTCATACAGTATAATGTAGCTGCAATTACACTCGGAACGGCTACAATAGCGCCCCAGAGGATCGCCTGTCCGAGAGGAACGTTCAAAAGAGCTGCCGCGGATACCGGGCCCGGTGTCGGCGGTACTAAAGAAGCGGTAACAAGGGCGCCAAGATAAAGAGCAGTACCATAGCTCATCATAGACTTATTTGTCTTGACTGCTAAAAGAGATACGATCGGGATCAGGAGAATTACGACTGTATCTGCAAAGATCGGAATACCAAGGATCGCGGAGCTCAGTGCGATCGCCCAGATCATATTTTTTTCGCCTACAAGGCCGATCGCCCATTTGGTGATCTTGATCGCCGCACCTGTTTTTTCAAGAACCGTACCCATGGTACATCCGAGAACAATAACGATAGCTACACTTTTGATGGTTCCGGAAAATCCGCTGTTGATGGTACTCTCGATCTTCTCCCACGGAGTTTTGAGCGCTACAGAAAGGATCAGAGCGGAAACCAGAATTCCCATTGCTGCGTTTACCTTACATTTTGAGATCAGGATGATCATCAACGCAATAACAACGGCAAAAACAATTAGTACATAAGATGTTGACATGTAAAAATTACCCCCTTCTTAGATTTGCGGCTGCAGCTTGCAGCACATTAATGTTACTCTCATAAATCAGCAATATTTATGCCAGATATTTTTTTCCTTGAAAAAAAATTAATTTTCCTTTGTTTACCTTATATAATTAGCATCTGTACTTTCCGCTTTGTCTTGTGCAAATTTCTCATGACGATGTTGCATTGAAAAAGATGATGCAACACATGAACAGAATTTGAAACATCCGCATCATGCTGCATCATCTTTTATCCTTGATCACTCGATCCTATATTTGATATTTCTGCATTTTTCTCCAGAGGGTGGAACGGTTTATCCCAAGAAGGGCGGCTGCCTTCGACTTATTTCCTCCGCATCGGTTCAGCACCTTCCGGATCCTCTCCTCCTCCGTTTCAATCTCTGCCTCTTTCTTTTTGATTTCCGGAGTATGCCGCGCCTCCTCCAGATCATCCGGATAAAGAGCTTCTCTCATATTTTGGGCTGTGATCCACTCTCCGTCCTTTTGTACGCAGACCCGCTCCACGATGTTCCTAAGCTCTCTTATATTACCCGTAAATGGATAATTGTATAGGAGCGGGATCGCATCCGGGGCTATAAACGGCACCTGCATTCCGGCCTCAGTACACAGCATTTTTACAAAATGAAGAAACATGAGCTCTACATCATTCCCACGCTCTCTAAGGGGCGGGATGAACAGGCGCAAAACATCCAGCCGATACATCAGATCCTTTCTGAATTTTCCCTGTGCCGCCAATTGAGAGATGCTCTTATTGGTCGCAGCAAGGATACGGACATCCACATCGATGACCTTATTATCTCCGATCCTTCTGACCTGCTTCTCCTGAATGACCCTTAAAAGCTTACTCTGAGTCGCCAGAGATATTTCTGCAACCTCATCCAGAAAGAGGGTGCCTCCGTGGGCCTGCTCAAACAGCCCCATCTTTCCTCCCTTGCTGGTACCGGTAAAGGCGCCCTCTACATAGCCAAACAGCTCACTTTCCAGAAGATTTTCTGCCAATGCCGCACAGTTGATCGCCACAAAAGGCCCGTTTTTCCGTTTGCTGGCATTATGGACACTCTGGGCAAACAGCTCTTTTCCTGTTCCGGTCTCTCCAACAATAATTATGTTAGAATCCGATGCCGCATATTTCTTTGCCACGGCTATCGTCCGATCCATCCGCTCGCTCTTATGGATGATATCCTCAAACGTATATCTGGCCTTTAACCCACGCTCATTTAACTTTCTTCGGATCTGACCCTCCAGATCCTGAATAAGCGTTATATCCGTCAGATCCAATACCACACCGGAAATTTCTCTGTTCGCGATCACCGGAGTTCCGCTCACGGAAATTTTTGTCTTTGTACCGGGAATGGTCAGAATCTGACCGGATATCTCTTTTTCTGTTTCCATAACTGTACGATACACTTTGGAAAGATAAGGCAGCGTATCCTCTAAGCTTCGATCCTTCAGGCTGATATTTCCATGCATCTGACGGACGACCCGATTCCTGACTAATATCACACCCCGGTTGTCCACATAAAGGATCCCATCCTTTGATGCATAAATGATCGTCTTATACATCTGGGAAACGATCCTCTCCTGCCGGATCTGGTCGACCGTTCGGATCGCTTCATCAAGGGCCCTAAGGATCGTATCTTCACCTGTCCGTATCACGACAGAATTTATTCCCATCTGTCTGGCCAGCATATTTACCGAATAACCGCCAATAACGGCATCACACCCGGCCTCCAGCACCTTCTGCATGGTATCGGATATCTCATCATGCTCTACCGGAGCGTATGCACGAACATCAATATTCATGATCTTTCCTGCGGTCTCTGCCTCAAATAGCTGACTCCCGAAGCCGCAGATCGCAATTTTCTTTGAATGAAAACGTTCCCCACACTCATGGATCGCACGGATAATATCGTATCCGGATATCGAGAGGTTGATCGTGGGAATCTGATGATACATGGAGGTAGTCTTTCTTGCCGTATATCCTCTCGCGATGATCGCATCGTATTCCCCGGTCTGGACATCCGGTGTATCCTCCACCGTCATAGTGCATATATCCGCGTTCACTCTTTTGGCGTCCTTATGATGCGAAAGAACATATTCCACCTTGCTTCTCAGCTCCGGGTAAGGGACAATAAATAAAAGACGGATCATAAAGCTGCCTCCATTCTGTTATACTGCTGCCGCAATGCTGCAGACACTTTTATTCGGTATGGGCCATCATGTTGCATCTGGTGTTGAATTTTGTTTGATTATACAACAGTGCAACACTTCTCGTCAACGCATCAACGCCTGCTTGGAGCAGCGGATCTGCACATTTATACACATTTTTTTGCTCAATTTCCTTCTTTGCCGGGAGATTTTTCATTTTTATGCTGCCTGCTCCCTGCCCTATCCCGCCTGTGCAAAAAAGCTGTCAAGTTGGCATGTTTTTTGCTATATTTTAATGGTGAATATGTATTTACATCATTTAACATTAGATGATATGAGGAGGATAACATGGCTGTATTAGGATGTATTGCAGATGATTTTACAGGCGCCAGTGACGCCGCATCATTTCTCGTAAAGGGAGGCATGAGTGTAAGGCTCTACAACGGGATCCCGCAGAACAGCGAATCCTGCAGCTCTGCACAGGCTATCGTGATCGCTTTAAAATCGCGTACACAGGAAACAAGCTCTGCCGTAGCAGACAGCCTTCAGGCAGCCCGCTTCCTCTTAGACCATGGTGTGAAACAGATTTATTTTAAATATTGCTCTACCTTCGATTCTACTCCAAAAGGAAACATCGGGCCGGTGGCTGACGCTCTCATGGAGCTTACGAAATCTCCCTGCTCCATTCTCTGCCCCGCACTCCCGGTAAACGGAAGAACCGTGGAAGACGGAAAGCTTATGGTAAACGGAGTTCCGCTTCACGAGAGCCACATGAAAAATCATCCCCTTACGCCGATGTGGGACTGTAGGATCGACCATCTGATGGCTCCTCAGAGCAAGTTCCGCTGTATGAATATCTCCTCGAATGAGCTGGAGCACTTTTCTGTGGAAAGCCTTAAAACAACGCCAATTTACTTGATTCCTGATTATAGAACTGCTGAGGACGGTGAAAGAATCGCTCGCGTTTTCAGCTCACTCCCCCTCCTTACCGGCGGAAGCGGGATCTTGGAGCCCCTTGCAAAGATCTGGGCGAAAAAGCTTGCTTCCTCCGGTACTATCCCCCCAAGTGCGACAACAGGAAACGCACTGCTCTTAGCCGGAAGCTGTTCTAAGGCAACTTTGGGGCAAATCGCATGGTATCAGAGTCAGGGGATGCCCACCTACAAGCTCGATCCGGAAGCTATGATAAATGGAAAGCAGACGCTGGAGGATGCGTGGGAATTTGTTATGAAGTATTCTGCTCCCAATAAGACGGTATTGGTATACAGCTCCGACACACCGGAAAGAGTCCGGGAATTTCAGAAAATGGGAGCCGAGCGTGTTGCTTCTATACTGGAGGGCACTACAGCCGCCCTCGCAGCCCGGGCGGTGAAAGCCGGCTTTACCCGCATCATCACCGCCGGCGGGGAGACCTCCGGTGCTGTTACAAAGGGACTTGGCTTCTCCTCCTACTGGATCGGAGAAAGTGTTGCCGCGGGTGTTCCGATCATGGTTCCCGCTGAACGTCCTGATATACGTCTTATTTTAAAAAGCGGAAACTTCGGCCAGCAGGACTTCTTTGGCCGTGCCCTGTCTATGACCGGTAGCTTTGATCCGGAGCTGGATAGAAAGCTTGAAGACGCCGTCTGGGCAGCCCACAGCCTGTTTGAACGTGGAAAGACCAGCGGCTCCTCTGCCAACATGAGCTTCGCCCACAACGGCCACATTTACGTTACTGCCAGCGGCAGCTGCTTCGGCACACTCAAAAAAGAAGATTTTTCCTGCATTGATAAGGACGGCTCGGTCATTTCCGGTAAAAAGCCGAGCAAGGAATGGCCGCTCCATACAGCACTCTTTGAGAAGGATCCGGACATCGGCGCCGTGATCCACACACACAGTACCTATGCCGTTTTATGGAGCTTTGTTCCCGCCTCCGATGAAAAGGACTGCATACCGGCTCATACCCCTTACCTGAAAATGCGGCTGGGCTCTGTCGGCTTGATCCCCTATGAGAAGCCGGGCTCAGAAGCCCTGTTCTCTGCATTCCGCGAAAGAGTCATGGACAGTGATGGCTTCCTCTTGAAAAATCACGGCCCTATCGTTCCCGGAAAAACAATTATGGACGCCTTCTACAGTCTGGAAGAACTGGAAGAAAGCGCCCACATTGCATGGGAATTAAGGAATAATGAATAAAACTCTATCTGGGAGAGGCGATTAATTTTGCTCTCCCAGATATTTTTCTGTATGCTTTGTGTTTACTGCCTCACAGATCCTGCGCAGTCCCTCCTCTACGGTTGCTCTCGGACAAGCCAGATTCAGGCGGATAAATCCGTCAGAGCTCTGCACAAACATATTTCCGCCCTCAAGAAGCACGCCTGCCTTATAGGCGAAAAACAGCGGAAGATGCTCATCCGGTTCAAAATATGCGCTTAAATCTACCCACGCCAGATAGGTTGCTTCGGAGATCCTGCATTTTGCCTTCGGGAGATGCTCTTTTAAGTAGTTTACCGTAAATTCAAAGTTTCCGTCCAGATAAGCTCTAAGCTCCTGTAACCACTCATCTCCCTTTTCATAGGCAGCCTGTGCTGCGGCAATACTCAACGGGTTATCAAAGTTATAATGGCGGTCCAGCCAGATCTTTCTCATATCTTCATCACGGATAATCACATTGGAGATCATCATTCCGGCCAGATTAAAGGTCTTGCTCGGTGCCATGCAGGTGATAAGTCTTTTATAGTCCGGCATTACCTTTCCAAGGGGTATATGATGCTGACCCAGTCTCAGAAGATCGCAGTGGATCTCATCTGAGATCACCCATAACTGATGCTTCTCAACGATCTTTGCAACCTTTTCCAGCTCCTCCTCTTTCCACACACGGCCGCTGGGGTTATGCGGATTGCAGAAGATCAATAAAGTTGTCTTCTCATCTGCCGCCTTTTTCTCAAGATCATCATAGTCGATCTTATAGTATCCATCTTCATTGATCAGATCGGAGCATACATATTCCCGCTTGCTGAAATCCGCTGCATATTTAAAATATGCGTATGACGGTGTTAAAAACAGTACCTTCTCATCCGGCTTGCAGATATATTCGACCAGCTCGAATAATGCGGGGATGATCCCATTTGACATAACCAGCTCTTTCCGGTCAAAGCTCCAGCCATATTTTTTCATGCACCAGCCGTTAAATGCGTCATAATAGCTCTTTTCAAATACTCTGCTATAGCCGAAGATCCTCTTATTGAGTCTCTCACGGATCCCGTCAATTACTACCTCCGGTGTGGCAAATTCCATATCGGCGACCCACATGCGGATAAATTCCTCATCCTTGTAAGGAAATGTCATCGTTTCATCCGCGTGGAAAATATAGTCACGGAAGCCATCCGTATTCAAAGCATTCGTGTGTCTTCTGTCAATGATCTCATCAAAATTATACATATCTCATTTCCTTTCCGGCTTCACCCTTGTTGTTTGATGCACCAATTTTATCAGACTTTTTCTTTTAAAGTCAAATAAGCCGGAGTTTCTTGGAATGAAACTAAGTCATAAATTTGTTTCGTGAGAATGGATTTTTACCTTCAATTTTTGGCATATCGGCAGGAAAGCTAACTTTTTCACCCGGATATCGTAAATTTGTTGATTTATAATAAATTTTTCCGACAGCCCACTTATGCATTGTTCTTTTTATACGTCGTTCTCTTTATACGTTATTTCCCTTAATACCTTACGGACAGGCAGCACACAGCCGGGAGACACCGACAGCTCATCGACTCCCATTCTTATAAAGGTCTCGGTAAGCGTTGTATCTGCTCCCAGCTCTCCGCAGATCCCCACCGGGATTTTGGCCTCATGGGCGCTCTCCACCGTCATCCGGATCATCTTTAAAACGGCCGGGTGGTGTGCGTCGTAAAACAGCTCAAGCTTCTGGTTCTGCCTGTCTGCTGCCAACGCATACTGTGTCAGATCATTCGTTCCGATACTGAAGAAATCGACTTCACGTGCAAGCGCGTCACTGACCATGACTGCCGCCGGGGTTTCGATCATAATGCCCTGAGGTACATTGCCGAAAGTAATCTTCTGCGCTCTCAGCTCCTCCTTTACCTCCTCCATGATCTCCTTCACCCTGCGAACCTCCCAGACTGACGTGATCATCGGATACATGACCGCAATATTTCCGTATGCACTGGCGCGCAGGATCGCCCTTAGCTGTGTCTTAAATATCTCCGGCTGCGACAGACAGATCCGGATTGCACGATAGCCGAGGGCCGGATTTTCCTCCTTGGGAATGTGAAAATAATCTGCCTGTTTGTCCGCTCCGATATCCAGTGTGCGGATTATAGCACGTTTTCCTTCCATTGCCTCTGCGACAGACCGGTAAATCTTAAACTGTTCCTCCTCATCAGGATAATCCATGCTGTTGAGATAGATGAACTCACTTCGGAATAATCCGATCCCGCCGGCATCATTTTCAAATACCATATCCAGATCGTCGAGGCTGCCGATATTCGCATAGAGGCTTACATGCCGTCCATCTAACGTCACATCCTCTTTTCCCTTTAATTCCAGAAGGAGAGCCTTCTTTTTCTCCTCCTCAGCCTTGCGTTTTAAAAGTCCTGCCCTTACCATCTCATCCGGTTCAATATAAACAGTACCATCATAGCCGTCCACAATCGCTTCTTTTCCGTCCATATCTGCCCGCAGATCTATCCCCGCGTCGACAATGGCCGGGATACCCATGGTTCTGGCTAAAATCGCCGTATGGGAATTGACCGAACCTCCGGCGGTGACAAAGGCAAGGATCTTCTCCTTGTCCATCTGCACCGTCTCAGAGGGTGCCAGATCCTCCGCAAAGATAAGCACCGGCTCCGAAAAGCTCGATAATTCTGTCTTATTTCCCGATAATACAGAGGTCAGACGCTCTGAGACATCTCGGATATCCGCTGCTCTCTGGCGCATGTAATCATCGTCGATCGCAAGAAAAACCGCAGAATAATTGTCGGCTGTCACATGCACAGCATATTCGGCATTGACACCTTCCGCATTGATGATATAGTTGACCGAATCGATATACTCCTTGTCTTCCAGTATCATCTGATGTGCGGAGAAAATAGCTGCATTCTCCTTGCCCACCTTCTCCGTGGCTCTCTCGTATAAGACAGAAAGCTGAGCGATCGCTTCTTTTCTTGCACACTCAAACCGCTCACACTCTGTTTTCGTATCTGCAACATCTGTTTTTAGGATCCGGCGCTCGGTCTTGGAAAATATCTGTATTTTTCCGACTGCGATCCCGCCAAATACGCTCTTTCCGTGATATATCTGCATCTTGCTATCCCCCGATCCATGTCTGATTTTTGTTCCCTTCCGGGCCTTCAAGCCGAACGTCCGTAAGCCTTGGCGCGTGATTCCGGTCAGCGAGGTCGACCTCTTTTCTGCCAAAGCTATGCTATGCCAGATGCACCCACTGGATCAATAGGATCCATGCCAGTCCATAGTAGGTAACGACCGCCACCAAGTCATTTACCGTAGTGATAAGCGGCCCTGATGCTACCGCCGGATCGACCTTGATCCTGTGGAAAAAGAGCGGAACAAGAGTTCCGACTAAGCTGGATGCCACCATCGCCACCAGCAGAGATATTCCAACACAGCCGGATATCATAAAGGCCTGAGAAAGCGAATATCCCTTAAAAATAAAGATATATGCACCGAGGAAGAACAGAGAAAGGATCCCAAGGAGCGATCCGTTGCTGAAGCCGATCCGTATCTCCTTCATGACATGTGCTGCCTTATCCTTCGCACTCAGTTCCTCATCCATCAATACTCGGATCGTTACAGCCAGAGACTGGGTTCCCACGTTTCCGGCCATGTCAAGGATCAGGGACTGAAAGCAGATCACAATAGGAAGCGCGGAAACAACACCCTCAAAGGCACCGACCACACTGGATACTCCCATTCCCAGAAACAGAAGTACAACAAGCCACGGCAGTCGTTTCTTAATACTCTCCAGAGTTGTCTCCTTCAGCTCCTCCTCCTCTGTCAAACCGGCCAGCTTCGCGTAATCGTCACCCATTTCATCATCGATCGCTTCGATCACATTCTGGGCGGTCAGAATACCGATGATCTTCTTATCACTGTTTAATACCGGGAGGGAGTCCTCGGAATAGTCTTTGATCTTTTCGATGTTTTCCGAAATACTTTCATGATCCAGTAAATACGGATAAGAATAGCTGATAATACTGTCCAGCTCATCATACTCGCGCGCAATGATAAGATCCTTTAATTCGATCGCTCCGCAAAAGATCCCGTTTTCATCCACCACATATATCGTTGAGATGTTGTCATTTTCACCGGCCTGACGCACCAGCTCGCGCATTGCCTGACGGATCGTCAGATTCTTGGATATGCAGACATAGTTGTTCGTGATCAGGCTTCCGATCTCATCGTCATCATACGAATTGATCAATCGGATATCTGCCTTGACATCCTCATCCAAGATCGGGCGCAGCTTTGCCTTTACACTCTCATCAATATCGTCCAAAAGCTCTGCCGCATCATCGGAGTCCATCTCATTGATAACGGCGGCAAGCTTGTCGATTCCCAGCTCTTTGATGTATTCATCCGGCTCATCGATATAAGAAATAATGTTGGAGACCCACTCGGTCCCAAGATTGTTATACAGGCTTAGGCGTTCTTCCTTCGTCAGCTGCTCCAGACTCTGAGCAATATCCTTTTCATGATAATCTCCCAGCTTTTCCAGCAGCTTGTCTTTATTGTGCTCTGTCCGGATGATTGAGACGATATCATCTACAAACTCCGGTTTTTTTAATATTTCCTTTTCCACCTCATACCTCCGGTACCGCTCCCGGACCTCGCGGCCGAATTATTTGCGGTTTCTTTTTCTTGATATAATCCTCTGTTTCTGATTATACAAACAATCCTATTGACAGTCAACGCCATTCCGCTCCGTTATCAAGTCGAACATCCCGGGAGACTGGGTGCGATTTTGATCCTTCGGAACATTTTATCTCAATCAAGAAAACTCCCACCTCTTTATGTAATATGAAGTGACCCCACATTTGTGGCAACGTGGATTTACCTGTATACTAGAGTTTGACAAAAAACAAAGGTAAAACCGGATTACAAAAAATATTTTGATGTTTATTGATAATTTGAACTTGAAATTGGTATGAGTTTCCGTCTTAATCTCGGTCAAACACCACTTTATCTACAGTCTGTCAGGGAGTTTTTAACCTTCTTGAAAAAAATCTCAAAAATTTATTCTATTTTGATTGACATTCACAATTTTAGGCATTATGATTAATCCCTACACTCGATTTAAGAAAAAGATTTTGTAGATATTACCAGTGGATTTTTTCTGAAAATCGTGTATAATATAAGTGAGTAGAGATATAAAAACTGCACTTTCACACTTACTAACAAGTGTTTTTTTGGCTGACGAAGCCACCATTGAAAGGATAATTTGACCGACGAGGTCTCTCTGGTTCGCCAGAGTAGGGTATGGTTAGCGCCGTACCCTTTTTTATTTAGTCAAGCGGATATTCGCAATCCGCTTCGCTACTTGCTCATAACCGAATAACT
>USQV01000002.1 GCA_900556965.1 uncultured Clostridium sp. | reverse complement strand
TCGAGTTCTATCAGTATTGGAGAAATATCGCCGATGCAGATGTATTAAAATGCCTGCGTATGCTCACCTTCCTGCCGTTAGAGCAGATTGATGAGATGGATAAATGGGAAGGCAGCCAGTTAAATCAGGCGAAGGAGATCCTTGCATACGAGCTTACAAACCTTGTTCACGGCGAGGAGGAGGCTAAGAAGGCCCAGGAGAGCTCCCGCGCCCTGTTTACAGGCGGTGCCGCTGCGGAAATGCCGACAGCAGAGCTTTCCGACGCAGATCTTACAGACGGCTCCATCGACCTTCTTTCCATCGTACAGAAATCCGGTCTCTGTGCATCACGCTCCGAGGCAAGAAGAAACATTGAGCAGGGCGGCGTTGCCGTAGACGGTGAGGTCGTAAAGGATATCAAGGCAGTTTATACAAAAGAGCAGCTTTCCGGCGAGGGAATCGTTGTTAAACGCGGAAAGAAGAATTTCCGCCGCGTGATCGTTAAATAAGAGATTAGAGGGATCAAAATGGAAATTTTAAAAGAGGCACAAAAACAGTTTGATTACATGGTTGGTATAAGACGCCAGCTCCATGAGCATCCGGAAATTACCGGACAGGAATTTGAAACACTGGAGTTCATTAAAAAAGAGCTTGGTGCCATGGGGATCGAGTATGTCGAGGTTTTGGACGGCGGTATCGTAGGACAGATCCATGGCGGAAAGCCGGGAAAAACCGTTCTTATGAGAGCCGATGTGGATGCCCTTCCCATTATGGAAAGCACAAGAAACCTTTCCTGTGAAAAGCTCTGTGTGTCAAAAAATGACGGAGTATCCCATGCCTGCGGTCATGATGCACATACGGCAATGCTTTTGGGCGAGGCAAAGATATTAAATGAACATAAGGACGAATTAAACGGAAATATCGTACTCTGCTTTGAGCGGGGAGAGGAAGGCGGCGGTCAGATAAAAAATCTGCTTCCGTATATCGTAGAGGTCATGAAGCTTCCGATCGATACGTGTATCGCGACCCATGTTAAGTGGGATGTTGAGGCAGGAACCGTTTCCGCAGAGCCTGGCCCGGTCTTTTCCGGCGGATACGGCTTTAATATCAAACTGAAGGGAACAGCCGGACACGGCTCCCGTCCGGATCTGGCTCACAGCGTACTGGACTGCTTTAACTCTATTTACAACCACATGAACATGATCCGTATGAAATACGTGGATCCTACCGATATCCTTACCTATTCCGTCGGAACCGTATCCTGTGGAACTGCAAGAAATATCGTTCCGGATGAGCTGACCTTTTCAGGCACAATCCGTACCTTCAATGTAGAAGGCGCAGGTGCCAGCTTTATGAAGCAGTTTATGGATGTGCTGGAGGCGGAATGCAAGCTGAACCATTGCACGTATGAGCTGATCGATAAGAAGGAGCCGCTGTTTGAGAACTATAATAACGAGAAGTGCAGTGAGATCGCTAAGAACGCGATCAAAAAATATATTGGCGAGAACGCACTGACAGTAACAACCCCCTGGATGGCCTGCGAGAGCTTTCAGGCGTATCTGAAATACTGGCCGGGTGTGATCACCTTCACCGGTATTAAGAACGACAAGCTGGGCTCCGGAGCCAACCACCACACACCGGAGTTTGATCTGGACGAAAGAGGGATGATCTACGGTGTTGCGGCAGCCCTCGGATATGTAAAGGACTTTTTAGACTATGAGGGAGAGATCCCATTTAAACCCTTTGCGGGAACCATACAGGATCTGGTCGAGAGAAATCTGTAGGGCGTAACGCGAATTGCGGATGGCCGGCGTAAGAAACTACGCCGGTCATTTGTGACTGCAGGATCGGGAAGGACAGGCCCTGTTGACCGCAGCGACTTTAAAAAACTTAACGAAAAATTAATACTTTAAAGTATACGTTCCATGTTATACTATTTATCAGGGGCTTTTGCCTCCGATATCTTCAAAAAAACATGAGGGGTGAAACATTGGGAATGACGAAAAAACTGCGGGAGAAATGGAATGAGGCGCTGCAGGCGGTGCTGCCGATCATTGCGATCGTTATGGTACTCTGCTTTGCGGTGGCGCCCATCTCCTCCAGCATCCTGCTCTGCTTCCTTTTGGGAGCAGTCCTTTTGCTCGCGGGAATGATGCTTTTTACACTGGGAGCGGAGCTTGCCATGACGCCGATGGGCGAGCGAGTGGGAACGTGCCTGACCAAGAGCCGGAAGCTTTCGGTGGTTATTGTGCTATCGTTCCTTCTGGGCTTTATCATTACGATCTCAGAACCGGATCTTCAGGTTCTGGCCAACCAGGTTCCGGCTGTGCCGAACATGACGCTGATCCTGTCCGTTGCATGCGGAGTCGGCGCATTTCTTGTCGTAGCACTTTTGAGAATGCTGTTTTCCGTGGCGCTTCCGCCACTGCTGCTTGCCTTTTACGGGGTAGTCTTTGTACTGGCGCTGTTTGTACCGAAGGACTTTTTAAGCGTAGCCTTTGACTCCGGCGGCGTTACGACAGGGCCGATGACGGTGCCGTTTATCATGGCTCTCGGTGTCGGAATCTCTGCAACGCGAAGTGACCGCCACGCGGCGGACGACAGCTTCGGTCTTGTGGCACTCTGTTCCATCGGGCCGATCCTTGCGGTCATGATCTTAAGCATGATCTTCAAGGCGGACAGCAGCTCCTACACACCGCCGGTAATTCCGGAGATCGGTGACTCCAAAGAGCTGTTTTTGCTCTTTGCGAAAGAGCTTCCGGCCTATATGAAGGAGATCGCAGTCTCCTTACTGCCTATTATCTTATTTTTTATGATTTTCCAGGTTTTCATGTTAAAATTAACAGCAAGAAAATTAAAGAAGATCGCCATCGGTCTCGCCTATACATACGCAGGGCTGGTACTGTTCCTGACGGGAGTGAACGTGGGCTTTATGCCGGCGGGAAATTATCTCGGACAGGTGCTGGCTAAATCTGCCCATCCGCTGTTCCTTGTTCCCATCGCAATGATCATGGGATACTTTATCGTAAAGGCAGAACCGGCAGTATATGTCCTCAATAAGCAGGTTGAGGAGATCACAGACGGAGCAATATCCTCAAAGGCCATGGGAATGGGACTTTCTCTGGGTGTTGCTGTGTCCCTCGGGCTTGCCATGGTACGAGTGCTCACGGGAATTTCGATCCTGTGGTTCCTCGTTCCGGGATATGCGATCGCTCTCGGGATCTCATTTTTTGTACCGAAGATCTACACGGCGATCGCCTTCGACTCCGGTGGCGTGGCATCGGGACCGATGACGGCGGCATTCCTGCTTCCGATGGCGCAGGGAGCCTGCTCTGCCCTGGGAGGAAATATCGTCACCGATGCCTTCGGTGTAGTTGCAATGGTTGCCATGACACCGCTTATCACGATCCAGGTCATGGGGCTGGCTTCGAGAATAAAAGCGAAGTGCGGAGCGCAGGAAGGAATATCCGCAGCTCATGGACAGTCCGGGGCATACGCGGCGTTTGAGCTGCTGGATGATGACGCGATTATTGAATTGTAGGAGGTTTTATGAGCGAATTATACTTAATGGCGACGATCAGTGACCGGAACCAGAGCCGGAGATTCCTCGCCTTCTATAAAGAATATGGGATTTCCGTCACCTTCCTGACGCTGGGGCGGGGAACCGCAGCCTCCGAGGTGCTTGACGCCTTCGGGCTGGAGGCGTCGGAAAAAGCGATCCAGTATGCGATCGTGACGAATACGGGGTGGAAAAAGATAAAAAAAGGTTTGGAGCAGGAGATCCGGATCGATATTCCCGGAACCGGGATCGCCTTCGTGATCCCGCTAAGCAGCATCGGCGGAAAACGCCAGCTTCAGTTTCTGACAGAAAACCGTGGATTTGAGAAAGAGGAGGAAAGCAGCTTGAAAGGAACAGACTACGAGCTTCTTGTGGTGGTCGCAAACCAGGGCTATACAGACGTGATCATGGACGCGGCGAGAAAAGCAAACGCCACCGGAGGAACCGTGATCCACGCCAAGGGAACAGGAATGGAGAAGGCGGAAAAGTTTCTGGGGGTTTCTCTTGCACAGGAAAAAGAGATGATCTTCATGGTCACAAAAACGAAAAATAAAAACGGGATCATGCAGAGCATCATGAAGGAGGCCGGGATCGGAAGCAAAGCGGGAGCCATCGTTTTCTCCCTTCCGGTGACGGAAACAGCAGGTATGCGCCTTATTGAGAAGAATGAGGATGAAACCGACTGAAACCATTGACACGTTATATAGAGTATTGTAAAATCAAAAGCAAAAATATTAGATTTAGGAGTTGATTTTTTTGGATTCAGGGCAGGCCCTGCAGATATTGATCATAATTGGGCTATTAGCATTGTCAGCTTTTTTCTCATCGTCGGAAACGGCGATGATGTCAGTAAATAAGATAAGGGTGAGAAATTTGGCGGAGGCCGGGCTTGGCAGCGCACAGATACTCTCAAAGGTGCTGGATAACCAGGCAAAGATGCTGAGTGCGATCTTGATCGGAAACAATATCGTCAATATTTCGGCATCCTCTCTTATGACCGTTTTGGTAACACAGGCATTCGGAGATAAGTTCGTTGGTCTGGCGACCGGCATCCTCACGCTTCTTGTCCTGATCTTCGGTGAGATCACACCGAAGACCACGGCAACGCTTTATTCAGAGACCATCGCACTGCGTTTTGCAAAGCCTATTTATCTGATCATGCAGGTATTGACACCGGTGATCTTCATTGTAGATAAGCTGGCTCTCGGCGTTCTCCTTTTCCTGCATATCGACCCAAACAAAAAGCAGGAAGCAATAACGGAGGATGAGCTCCGCACCATCGTGGAGGTCAGCCATGAGGAGGGCGTTATCGAGTCCGATGAAAAGAAGATGATCTACAATGTATTCGATTTCGGGGACTCTGTGGCAAAGGACATTATGGTGCCGCGTATCGACATGACCTTTATCGACGTCAATGCAGAATATGACGAGGTCGTGGAAATTTTCCGGCAGGAAAAATATACGCGCTATCCGGTCTTTGAGGAGACAACGGACAATGTGATCGGAATCATCAACATCAAGGATCTTCTCCTGATCGAGCATGAAAAGAAATTCTGTCTCAGGGATTATCTGAGAGAGCCGTTATATACGTATGAATATAAGAAAACTGCGGAGCTTATGGTAGAGCTGAGAAAGACCCAGAACAACATTGCGATCGTTCTTGATGAATACGGAGCAACTGCCGGGCTTATCACTCTGGAGGATATGCTGGAGGAGATCGTCGGTGAGATCCGCGACGAGTATGACGAGGACGAGGAGGATCTGATCAAGAAGATCGGCCCGAAGGAATATCTGGTAGAAGCTGCAATGAAGCTGGACGACCTCAATGACCAGCTCGGACTGAAGCTGGAATCGGAGGATTATGATTCCATCGGCGGATTTATCATCGGACTTCTAGACCATCTTCCGGAAGAAGGGGAGGAGGTCACCTTTGATAATCTGAAGTTTGTGGTTGAAAAGGTGGATAGAAATCGGATCGAGTCGGTACACCTGTATATTATGGATCCGCATCAGAACAGCGAAAAAGCCGAAAAATAGAAAAAAGTTAAGAACGCCCTTGACTTTTTGATGAACAGAGCTTATATTTTAAGCATCCAAAGAGGGAGTAGTTGAAATGTACTGTCAACAAACGCGGCGGAAACGTCTGGCGGTACATACCGGTTACTGGTAACGAGACTTTTTGCAGAAAGGATATCTTTCTGCAAAAAGTCTTTTTTTTGCACTCTTTTCTATTTAATGATGCCATTGTGGGAGTGCGTAGCACGGAACAATCCGCAGGCATCAAAATCGGGGACTTTTGACCCCAATATCATTTAATATTACAAGGAGGAATGAATATGGAATTTCTTTGGAACGGCCTGCTTTCTATCACATGGCAGCAGCTCGTAATGTATGTTGTGGGGTTACTTTTGATTTATCTGGCGATTGAGAAGGATTATGAACCTTCGCTTTTACTTCCCATGGGCTTCGGAGCGATCCTCGTAAATATCCCGGCCAGCGGTGCATTAAACCAGATGATGGAAGGAGTAGGGGAAACGCAGGGTATCATTCAGTGGCTGTTTGAAACAGGGATCGAGGCATCAGAGGCCTTCCCGCTGCTTTTGTTTATCGGTATCGGAGCCATGATCGATTTTGGCCCGCTTCTTTCCAATCCGAAAATGTTTTTATTCGGAGCAGCAGCACAGTTTGGTATCTTCATCACGATCGTATTTGCAGCAGCCCTTGGCTTTGATATCCACGATGCCGCATCCATCGGTATCATCGGAGCGGCTGACGGCCCGACCTCCATTCTGGTATCACAGGTTCTTAAATCCAATTACATCGGAGCGATCGCAGTTGCCGCCTATTCCTATATGGCCCTTGTTCCGATCATCCAGCCGATGGTCATCAAGGCAGTCACAACAAAGAATGAGCGTCTGATCCGTATGCCGTATCAGCCCGGAAAGGTGAGCCGTTTAACAAGGATCCTGTTCCCGATCATCGTTACCTTTGTTGCCGGTCTTGTTGCTCCGGCTTCCGTATCCTTAGTCGGATGTCTTATGTTCGGAAATCTGATCCGTGAGTGCGGTGCTTTAAACAGTCTTTCCGAGACCGCCCAGGGAACTCTTGCAAACCTGATCACCCTGCTTTTGGGAATCACGATTTCCTTCTCCATGAGAGCGGAATTCTTTGTAACACCGCAGACAGTGATGATCATGGCTCTGGGACTTTTCGCCTTCATATTTGATACAGTAGGCGGCGTCCTGTTTGCAAAGCTTTTGAATCTGTTCTCAAAGAATAAGGTAAATCCGATGATCGGCGCGGCCGGTATTTCCGCATTCCCGATGTCTGCCCGCGTGATCGAGAAGATGGGTGTTGCAGAGGATAAGTCAAACCATCTGCTGATGCATGCGATCGGCGCCAATGTATCCGGACAGGTCGCAAGTGCAGTTGCAGGCGGTATCATTCTTGGATTTTTCATGTAGGAGGAAAACAGTATGAGCTTAAATATGATGTTGGCCCTTGGGATCATGTGGAAGGGCATGGTCGGAATCTTTGTTGTGATCGGGCTTTTAGCCATTATCGTACAGTTATTAGCAAAGCTTGGGAACAAATAACCTGCGAAAGTTAAAATTTTTCAAGAAAGGCTTGACGAATCGGGAAAGATAGAGTAATGTATGTTTATTAATTAATTTTTAATATTTATGCATGGACACACCGGTTCATACAGGAGGAGGCTTTTATGAAAAAGAAAATTTTAGCAGTTACGGCTGCTGTATGTATGGCTGCAATGCTGGCAGGCTGCGGCTCCGAGACAGCGGAGACAAAGGCAGCAGAGGTAAAAACTGAAGCAGCAACAGAGGCAAAGACTGAGGCAGAAGCAAAGACAGAGGCAGCAGAGACAAAGACAGAGGAAACCTCAGCTGCAGGCGGAAAGCTTGTTATGGCTACCAACGCAGAATTCCCGCCTTATGAATACTACGATGACGGCGGAAGCATCGTCGGTATCGATATCGATATCGCAACAGCCATCGCAGAGTATATGGGAATGGAATGCGAAGTAGAGGATATGGCCTTTGATTCCATCATCCCGTCTATCCAGTCCGGCAAAGCTGATTTCGGTCTTGCAGGAATCACAGTCAGCGAGGACAGAAAAGCCAGCGTGGACTTTACAGATTCTTATGCGACTGCAACTCAGGTCGTTATCGTTAAAGACGGAAGCGATATCAAAACTCCGGATGATCTGACAGGAAAGACCATCGGTGTTCAGCTGGGAACAACAGGTGATATTTATGCCAGCGACATTGAGGGTGCGACCGTAGAACAGTATAATAAGGGCTTCGAGGCAGTTCAGGCACTGAGCCAGGGCAAGATCGACGCAGTTGTTATTGATGGCGAGCCTGCAAAGGTATTTGTTTCTCAGGATAACAGCTTAAAGGTTCTTGATGATGCAATGACCGTTGAGGAATATGCGATCTGCGTTAAGAAGGGAAATGACGAGCTGGTAAACAAGATCAATGAGGCGATCGCAGCATTAAAGGAATCCGGAAAGCTGCAGGAGATCGTTGATAAGTATATTACTGCAGAATAGAAAGTCGTTTACTGATAATGAACAGGGCTGCCGAATCGGTCGAATAAACCGAGAAGGCAGCCTGTCTTTTGCGAAAGGTTTTATTTATGTGGGAGAGCTTTGTAGATCGTTTTATTCTTAATTTTATTTCCGGCGACCGCTGGCACTATATTGTTGACGGCCTTGGCGTGACCCTGGAGGTTACTTTGTTTTCCGGTCTTGTCGGTATCCTGATCGGTTTTCTGGTGGCGATCATCCGTTCGTCACATGACAATACGGGAAGGTTTAAGCTTTTAAACCTGCTGTGTAAGCTGTATCTGACGGTGATCCGGGGAACGCCGGTCGTTGTGCAGCTTCTGATCATTTACTTTGTCGTATTCGGTTCTGTCAAGATCGATAAGACGCTGGTGGCGATCATGGCCTTCGGCATCAATTCCGGCGCATACGTAGCCGAGATTTTCCGAAGCGGGATCATGTCTATTGAAGCCGGACAATTTGAGGCCGGACGAAGCCTTGGCTTTAATTATACCCAGACTATGTGGTACGTTATCATGCCGCAGGCATTTAAAAATGTTCTTCCGGCACTCTGCAACGAGTTCATTGCTCTTTTAAAGGAGACATCCGTTGCAGGCTATATTGCCCTTCAGGATCTGACCAAGGGCGGAGATATCATCAGAAGCCGTACTTATGATGCCTTTATGCCGTTACTGGCAGTGGCGCTTATTTATCTGATACTCGTGGTCGTATTCACGAATCTGGTACAGAGACTTGAGAGGAGGCTGAGAAAGAGTGAGCGATAATACAATGCAGCCTCTGATCCGTGTAAGAGGCCTGAAAAAAAGCTTTGGAGACCTTGATGTATTAAAGGGGATCGATGTAGATATCAATAAGGGAGATGTTGTTTTCGTTGTCGGCCCGTCCGGCTCCGGAAAGAGTACGTTCCTTCGCTGTCTGAACCGTCTGGAGGAGCCGACCGGAGGAAGCATTACGTTCGAGGGCGTTGATATTACAGACGCTAAGACCGATATTGACAAGCATCGCCAGAGAATGGGAATGGTATTCCAGCAGTTTAACCTGTTCCCCCACATGACGATCATGAAAAACCTTACGATCGCTCCGATGAAGCTTCAGGGCAGGAGCAGACAGGAAGCGGAAGCAACAGCAAGAGAGCTTTTGGTGCGCGTCGGACTGGCAGACAGGGCGGACGCATATCCGAGCCAGCTTTCCGGCGGACAGAAGCAGAGGATCGCGATCGTCCGCGCACTTTGCATGAAGCCGGACGTTATGTTATTTGATGAGCCGACTTCTGCACTGGATCCGGAGATGGTCGGCGAGGTGCTGAACGTTATGCGTGAGCTGGCGGCTGAAAAAATGACAATGGTGGTAGTTACCCACGAGATGGCGTTTGCGCGCGAGGTGGCTACAAGAGTCATGTTTATGGATGAAGGATATTTTATCGAGGAGAATGATCCGAAAAACTTCTTTGAACATCCGCAGAATGAGAGATTAAAGAACTTCCTGAGTAAAGTCCTTTAGTGTATAAAATGGTGGCCGGCAGAATGTCAACTGAGCATTCCGCCGGCCATTCCGCTTCCAAGACAGAGCATCAGGATGCCGAGGATAGACTGGGGAGCTGACGTAAGCTTACCGGCCTGAAGATAGGACATCAGGAGCAGAAGAAGGAAATATAAGGCGCCGATGAGCAGTCCCCAGAAAAAACGGCGAGTTTTCATGGCCCGTCCGGCCAGTATCCCTCCGGCCAGACAGGAGAGGATGTAGACAATCCGCACCCCTGTATTTACCTGAGCTTCCGGAAGACGGAAGCGGAAAAGGGCAAAGGACAGAGCAGCTAAAAGCACAGCAGAAATCAGGTAGGTAAGAAGAAGTGTGCGTATAACACGCCATACATTTTGAGAAAACATAAAACAAGGCTCCTTTCAGTGAAATTGGGGATATAACTGATAAAACATATTCGGAAGTCGCAAAAATTATCCCTATTGCATAATATAAATTGGTATGGTATAATGACCGCGAAGCAAATTCGAGAAATAATAACAGGAGGTATATAACATGAAGCACGTAAAGACATTAAATTCCAACACATTAAAGAACAGCATGAAGAAGGGCGGCTGCGGCGAGTGCCAGACATCCTGCCAGTCTGCATGTAAGACATCCTGCACAGTAGGTAACCAGAGCTGCGAAAACAGCAACCGCTAATGGCAGGACTTCGGACAATCGGGAGTTTTTAAAGAGACCCCTACGGTCGTATGATTGTAGGGGCTATTCTTGTCATATAAAATGTTACCTGTGACGTCCGGAATCACATAAGAGATAGGAGAATAATTGTGATACATCAGTATATCAACAACGGATATCATATCGTTCTGGATGTCAACAGCGGCTCCGTCCATTCGGTGGATGCCCTTTTTTATGATGTAGTAAAGGTGCTGTCCGGAATGGTGGAGGACATGGAAAAACCATCACCTCTTACAGAAGAACAGAAGCAGGCAGTTCTTCAGGGCCTTATGGAAAAGTATAGCGAGCAGGATCTTAAGGATGCCTTATCGGACGTTCAGGAGCTGATCGATGCTGAGGAGCTGTTTACTGCGGATATCTATAAAGACTATGTAGTCGATTTCAAAAAACGTCAGACAGTCGTAAAGGCACTCTGTCTTCATATTGCTCACGACTGCAACTTAGCCTGCCGCTACTGCTTTGCAGAAGAAGGAGAATATCACGGACGCAGAGCTCTGATGAGCTTTGAGGTCGGAAAAAAGGCATTGGATTTCCTGATCGCTAATTCCGGAAACCGTATCAATCTTGAGGTGGACTTTTTCGGCGGCGAGCCGTTAATGAACTGGAATGTCGTAAAGCAGCTCGTGGAATACGGCCGTTCCAAAGAAAAAGAGTATAATAAGAAATTCCGCTTTACCCTTACGACAAACGGTGTTCTTTTAAATGACGAGATCATGGATTTCTGTAACCGGGAAATGAGCAACGTGGTCTTAAGTCTGGACGGAAGAAAAGAGGTAAACGATAAGATGCGTCCGTTCCGAAACGGAACAGGCAGCTACGATATTATCGTTCCCAAATTCCGGAAATTTGCAGAGTCCCGCGGTGATAAGGATTATTTTGTAAGAGGAACCTTCACAAGAAATAATCTGGATTTCTCAAAGGACGTGCTCCATTTTGCAGATATCGGCTTTGAAAAGCTGTCGGTGGAGCCGGTCGTGGCACCTCCGGAGGCGCCTTACTCCATAAGAGAGGAAGACCTTCCGCAGATCCTCGAAGAATACGACAGCCTCGCAAAGGAATTTGTCAAGAGACAGAAGGAAGGACGCGGCTTCAAATTCTTCCACTTTATGCTTGACCTGAATCAGGGCCCGTGCGTTGCAAAACGTCTGTCCGGCTGCGGTTCGGGAACAGAGTATCTGGCTGTTACCCCTTGGGGAGATTTTTATCCGTGCCACCAGTTTGTAGGAATGGAAGATTTCCTTCTGGGAAATGTGGATGAAGGTATCACCAATACCAAGATCCGCGATGAGTTTAAACTCTGCAATGTATATGCCAAGGAAAAATGTAAGGACTGCTTTGCCAGATTCTACTGCAGCGGCGGCTGTGCGGCAAACTCCTACAATTTCCACGGAAAGATCACAGATGCTTATGATATCGGCTGCGAGATGCAGAAAAAGCGCATTGAGTGTGCCATTATGATAAGGGCAGCACTGGCAGAGGACTAGTGTGCCGAAATCGTAACTATTCAGTACCTTCATAGTTACAAGCAAAAATCCATTCCAAATCGGCTGCGCCGACGGGATTTTTGCCTTCCGGCTTATGTTTTTTTCGGTCAGCGCAGCAAGTGCGCAGACCTGCTGAACAGTTACTCGAAATCTTAAATATAAGGAGAATGAACCATGAAGACCAACAAAGGAAAGGGCATTGCCTGCCTTCTGGGCCTCCTGATTGTGGTCGGTATTTTCGGTTATCTGGGGTATGATACACTTCAGAAAAGCAAGATCATCACCGATGACAAGGGAGTAACCTTCCAGGAGGGCGGAATCAAGCTTGGCCTCGATCTGGCAGGCGGCGTGAGCATCACCTATCAGGCAAAGGATGAAAATCCATCTTCGGAGGATATGGCGGACACCCAGTATAAGCTTCAGCAGAGAGTACAGAATTACAGCTCAGAGGCTGAGGTATATCAGGAGGGCAGCAACCGTATCAACATTGATATTCCGGGTGTAACGGATGCAAACAAGGTTCTCGAGGAGCTCGGAAAGCCCGGCTCTCTGCAGTTCTATGACGAAAATATGCAGACTGTTCTTGAAGGAACCGATGTAGCTTCTGCAAAGCCGGTGATCTATAAGGATCAGAAAACAGGCGCCAACAGCTACGAGGTCGCACTGACCTTCACCGAGGAAGGCGCAAAGAAATTTGCAGAAGTGACCGCAGCCAACGTGGGAAAAAGGATCGCTATCGTATATGACGGAACCCTCTATTCCAATCCGGTGGTTCAGCAGGCTATCACGGGAGGTCAGGCATCCATTTCCGGAATGACTACCTATGAGGAAGCAGATCGGCTCGCATCCACGATCCGTATCGGCTCCCTGTCCCTTGAGCTTGAAGAACTCCGTTCCAACGTAGTAGGCGCTAAGCTTGGTCAGGAAGCAGTCGCAACAAGCCTTAAGGCCGGAGTGATCGGTTTTGGGATCGTATGCGTATTCATGATCGTGGTATATCTGGTTCCGGGACTCGCCGCGTGCATCGCTTTATGTCTGTATGTGGCCTTGATCCTGATCCTTCTTGCCGCATTTGAGGTTACACTTACCTTACCTGGCATTGCAGGTATCATCCTCTCGATCGGTATGGCGGTGGACGCAAACGTTATCATCTTTACCCGTATCAAAGAGGAGATCGGTCTTGGAAAGACGGTAAAATCTGCCATCAAAACAGGCTTTGCGAAAGCATTATCTGCCATCATCGATGGAAACGTTACGACCCTGATCGCGGCCGCTGTTCTGTACTGGAGAGGCTCCGGCACAGTAAGAGGCTTTGCCACAACGCTGGCGATCGGTATTATCCTGTCCATGTTTACGGCTCTGTTCGTAACAAAATTCGCTTTAAATACTCTCTATACACTGGGCTTTACCGATAAAAAGTTCTATGGTGTGAAAAAAGAAAAGCCGGCGATCAATTTCCTCGGAAAGAGAATGGTCTGCTTTGCGATCTCTCTCCTGCTTATTGTCGGAGGCTTCGTAGGAATGGGCATCAATAAAGCCCATATCGGCAGTGCCTTTAACTACGGACTTGACTTTAAGGGCGGCACCTCCACAAGCGTAACCTTCAATGAGGATATGTCCTTAGAGCGTATTTCTGACGAGGTGGTTCCGGTCGTTGAGGAAGTGACAAAGGATGTTGACACCCAGACCCAGAAGGTTGCCGGAACAAATGAAGTCATCATCAAGACAAGAACCCTCAGCGTAGAAGAACGTCAGGCTCTAAATGCAGCCCTCATCGAAAAATTCGGTGTAGACGAATCCAAGATCGTTGCCGAGAGCATCTCCGGTGCTGTCAGTGCAGAAATGAAAAGTGATGCGGTCGTAGCTACGGTTATTGCTACGATCTGTATGCTGATCTATATCTGGATCCGTTTCAAGAACATCCGCTTTGCGGCAAGTGCTGTTATCGCACTGGTACATGACGTACTTGTTGTGATCGCATGCTATGCCCTTGCGAGATGGTCTGTCGGTTCTACAGCCATCGCCTGCCTGCTCACCATCGTCGGATACTCCATCAACGCTACGATCGTTATCTTCGACCGTATCCGTGAGAATCTGGCATTAAAGGGCTCCAGAGCAGATCTGGCGGATGTCGTGAACCTGAGTATTACACAGACCTTCACAAGAAGTATTAATACATCCTTAACCACCTTCGTGATGGTACTGGTACTGTTTATCATGGGTGTATCCTCCATCCGTGAGTTTGCACTTCCGTTGATGGCAGGCATCATCTGCGGTACCTACTCCTCTGTATGCCTGACCGGAGCACTCTGGTATGTGATGAGCACCGCAAAGAGCAAAAAGACAGCTGCAAAAACTGACAAATAGGATCAATGGGGAAAACCATGAAATATCAAATTCTGACAAAAGACGGACGTGCCAAGAGGGCTGTCGTTGAGACAGTCCACGGCACGATCCAGACCCCGGTTTTCATGAATGTGGGAACAGTCGGCGCCATTAAAGGAGCGGTATCTACCGATGATCTTCGGGAGATCGGAACCCAGGTGGAGCTTTCCAACACGTACCACCTTCATGTCAGAACAGGTGATAAAGTGATCAAGGAGCTGGGCGGCCTTCACCGGTTTATGAACTGGGACCGCCCGATCCTGACGGACTCCGGCGGATTCCAGGTATTTTCTCTGGCGGGGCTTAGAAAGATCAAGGAGGAAGGCGTGTACTTCAGCTCCCATATCGACGGACACAAGATCTTTATGGGGCCGGAGGAAAGCATGCAGATCCAGTCGAATCTGGGCTCAACGATCGCGATGGCCTTCGATGAATGTGCGCCGCATCCCTGCACAAGGGAATATATGGAAAATTCCGTGGCGCGGACTACCCGTTGGCTTGCAAGATGCAAGGCCGAGATGGAACGCCTGAATTCCCTTCCGGATACCTTAAACAAAGAACAGCTCTTATTCGGCATCAATCAGGGCGGTACCTTTGAAGATATCCGCATCGCCCATGCAGACACGATCTCGAAAATGGACTGTGACGGTTATGCACTGGGAGGGCTGGCAGTAGGAGAAAGTCATGAGGA
Organism: uncultured Clostridium sp.; assembly: GCA_900556965.1. The sequence continues at coordinate 4,141 of USQV01000002.1, read as the reverse complement.
AATGTACCATATCCTTGATGTGACGGTTCCTCATCTTCCGGAGAACAAGCCTACTTACCTTATGGGAGTCGGCACACCGGCCAATATCCTTGAGAGCGTTGACCGCGGGGTGGATTTCTTTGACTGTGTATATCCGACACGAAATGGCCGTCATGGCCATGTATATACAAACTGCGGCAAACTGAATCTTGCAAACAAGCAGTTTGAAAAGGACATGCGCCCGATTGAAGAAGGGTGTCAGTGTCCGGCCTGCCGTTCTTACAGCAGAGCCTATATCCGTCATCTTTTAAAGGCGAAGGAGATGCTTGGAATGCGTCTTTGCGTTCTCCACAACCTTTATTTCTACAACACGATGATGACGGAGATCAGAGAAGCGATCGAGAATCACTGTTACGCTGAGTATAAGGCGAAAAAGCTGGAGGGCGTGACCGGTGATTATAAAGATAAGCAGAAATAGAATGGAGGTGTATTTATGACGAACAGCCCGGCATTTTGGATTGGCTATATTATTCTTATCTTTGCGTTCATGTATTTCATTGCGATCAGACCGCAGCAGAAGGAAAAGAAAAAAATGCAGGAATTAATGGCAAGTATTGCAGTAGGTGACAGCGTGCTGACATCCAGCGGCTTTTACGGAGTGATCATTGATATGACAGACGACACAGTGATCGTTGAGTTTGGCAACAACAAGAACTGCCGTATTCCGATGCAGAAGCAGGCGATCGTTCAGGTCGAGAAGCCTGAGGCCTAAAAAATATTGAAAAAAAGAGATCCCTTCCGTATGGAAGGGGTCTCTTTTGCTTATCAAGGTGCATTTTTTCACTAATTAATCGGGAAACTGGGCTTTTCCGCTCTCAAAGAAATCCTTAAGATCCTTAAATTCCTGACGGTATTTTGCGGAGGAGGCGGATGGGTTTGAGCGGAGCCGGTTTCTGCGGAAGGCAAGGTGGCGTCTGCGAATCGCGGATACGGAGCTTTCATTCTCTTTTAAAAGCTCAGCAAGCTGCTTTTCTGTTTTATCTTTGAGCTCCTCCAGATGGATGCTCTTAAGATCCCGAAGGTTGTCCAGCGCACCTCCGGCCATGTCACGCAGCTCCTCCAAACTGATAGTGGAAAGGCTTCGACGTTCCAACAGGCGTTCCTTTCTAAGATCGGCCTGCTCCTTTAAGCTTTCCAGACGATCCTGCGCTTCCATCTTAAGAAGGGCACGCTGAACCTGGATATTGTCGAGCTCCTGGCGAAGCTTGTTTAAGGATTCCAGAGATTCTGCGAGGGCGAGAGCTTCGCGGACACAGACAACGGAATCGTAGATAAATACGATGGAAATGATGCTGACGAACAGGAGATCCCACCATACCGGCATGGAGAGGACGGCCCGTTCGATCGGCCTGTGGATCACATGGGTCATAAATATCGTAAGAAAGCCCCATGCGATCGAGGAGGTAAGGCAGATATATCCGTGGATATTAAATTTTTGATTGCTGTAATCCCAGTATCTGACCTTGAAAAGCTGCTCCATTACATAGCCGGTCACATATTCCAGACAGGTTGCCCCGATCACACCGGCACACCATGTGAAAAAAAGATTGTCCTGAACCGGCATGGACACCCACAGCATCATTATGGCTCCGCTTCCGTAAAGGGGAAGCATAGGAAGGCGCAGGAAACCGCGGTTTACAAAGCGGCGCTGCTTTAGGGATACATAGGAGGATTCAAAGATCCAGCCGAAAAAGCAATAGATATAGAAGAAAGTCAACCACTGATACCATGTATACGTATACATATTAAATTCCTCCTGAAGCATGATTAATTTTCATGATACGACATTTTGGGATTTATATCAAGGTCTGTAAAATGAAAATCCCCGGACGATGAGAAAACTCAGGGCCGGGGAAAAATTTTTAAAGGGGGACCTGCCGGACGCGACCCCGGCAGGCATGAGTATGAAAAAGCTTTGTGTGTCCAAGTGAAACACTTGAAACAAAGGCAGGTTATCCTTTCGGATAACGTAATTGTATTATAGAAGAAAAATGTGTCTAAAATGTGAGGGAGAGATAAAAAAATCATAAATATCTTAAAGTAATTCAAAAAATGTGATAAAATCAATGTAAGAAAATTTTAAGGGGGATAACCATGTTCAGAAAAACACTTATGGGGACTGTATTTGCTGTTTCCGTCATGGCAGCAGCAGCGTTTCCGGCTAAGGCAGCGGAGACCATCGATGGGATAACGATGGAGATCGATTCCGATTTTTATATCGGAGGAGGCGCGGACACAGACTATGTTTCCGTGCTGGTGGACAATACAGAATGCCGTGTCGAGTCGATCAGTGTGACCAATAAGCCAAAGGACGATGAGTGGGAGGAAGGGGACAGACCAAAGATCAAGGTCATCGTTAGAGCGGAATCAGGCTATACCTTTGCTTCCGGAATGGGAAAAGGAGATGTGGAGCTAGGCTCCGAGGATGCCGTGATCACAAGCGTTACAAGAAGCGGCCCCAGACTTACCGTTTCGATCACACTGCCGAAGCTGGACGAAAATGATTATAATGCAGATATGGATTATAATCTGAATGCCTCCGGATTGTCTTGGGATCAGGGAAACGGAATGGCCTGCTGGGAGGAAGCGGCTTTTGCAAAGAAATATGAGGTGCGGCTGTTCCGCGGCAGCTCAAACGTGACAGGAATCCTTACGACAACGGAGTGCAGCTTAGACCTGTCCCCGTATTTTACAAAGAGCGGAAATTATATATTTAAAGTACGCGGAGTCCGGAGTACGACAAAAAAAGGAGAATGGCAGGAATCGGACGGATTTTATGTCGATACAGAAACGGCGGCAGAGATCAAGGCAGCAGGCGCTCAAAATGCCGGTAAGACTACGTTTGCTTCAGCTGACCCGGCGGGCCGCTGGATCGAGCAGCCGGAAATCGGCTGGTGGTGGAGTAATCCGGACGGAAGCTATCCGAGGCTTGTATGGGCGTTTATCAACGGCCGGTGGTTCTATTTCGATGACCGGGGCTATTGTTTAATGAACCGTTGGGTGAGCACTTCCGGAAAATGGTATTATTGCGGCCCCGACGGAGGAATGCTGATCGATCAGGTGATCGACGGAAAGTATTATGTCAATGCCAACGGAGAATGGGTGCAATAGAATGACGTTTCCTCCTGTTTTTGCGGAAAAATAAAAAAAACCCTTTAAAAACCCAATGCTTTTGTATATAATAAAACTGATATTTCGCGCTCTGCCGCCGGCAGGGCTTGTGATAGAGAGCATTTGGCGTAAAGCCACTGGGTCTAGCATCGGAATTTAGAAGAAAGACAGGAGGAAAATAGCAATGATGATGTCTAATGACATTGGAATTGATTTAGGTACTGCCAGTATTCTGGTATATATTAAAGGCAAAGGGGTCGTGCTGAAGGAGCCCTCCGTTGTCGCACTGGATCGGGAAACGAACAAGGTCATCACATTCGGTGAGGAGGCGCGTCTGATGATCGGACGTACTCCGGGTAATATCGTGGCAGTGCGCCCGTTAAGAAAGGGTGTTATTTCCGACTACACCGTAACCGAGAAGATGTTAAAATACTTCATCGACAAAGCGGTCGGAAAGAGAACGCTGAGAAAACCGAGGATCGCCGTATGTATCCCCAGCGGTGCCACTGAGGTAGAGAGAAAGGCTGTTGAGGATGCAACATATCAGGCAGGAGCGCGTGAGGTCTGCATCATCGAGGAGCCGGTTGCTGCTGCAATCGGAGCCGGGATCGATATCTCCAAGGCCTGCGGAAATATGATCGTTGATATCGGCGGCGGTACAGCCGATATTGCCGTTATCTCTTTAGGAGGAACGGTTGTAAGCACATCCATCAAGACAGCCGGTGACGACTTCGATGAATCTCTTGTCCGCTACATGAGAAAGAAGCACAATCTTCTTATCGGTGAGAGAACCGCCGAGGAGATCAAGATCAATATCGGTGCCGCATACCGCAGACCGGAGCTGGTAACCATGGAGGTTCGCGGCAGAAACCTTGTGACAGGACTTCCTAAGACTATCGTTGTTACCTCGGACGAAACACTGGAGGCCCTTAAGGAGCCGGCAATGCAGATCGTGGACGCAGTTCACAATGTCCTTGAACGGACACCACCG
>USQV01000001.1 GCA_900556965.1 uncultured Clostridium sp. | reverse complement strand
ACTGCTTATTGCTTTTCGCAATTGAAGCAGGGGACTTACTTGATTCGGTTAAATAATGCCCGAAGCTCATCCACGATCTCACCGGCACTTTTTCCGCTCTCATCCACCGTCACATCCGCATATCTCTCATAATAAGGCACTCTTTCATTGTAAAGATCAAGCAGCGTCATTCCGTCCTTTAAAATAACGCCGCGATCCTTGAGATCTCCCAGACGTGCTTCAAGATCCTTATATTCAAGCTTCAGATACACCACGGTTCCGATGTCCTTTAAATGCTCCATTGCTCTTTTTCCGTAGATCACGCTTCCGCCCGGGGAAATGACCGATCTTTGCACCTGCAGCGCTGCATTTACTTCCTCCTCAACGAGCAAAAAGCCCTCCTGCCCACGTTCGGCAATAATCTCCTTCAGAAGCTTACCCTGCTGCTCTTGTATCACCAGATCCGCATCCACAAAAGAATACCCCAGCCTTTTGGCAAGTAAGACTCCGATCGTACTCTTTCCGGATGCAGGCATTCCGATCAACACGATATTACTTTTTCCTTCGATGTCCGCCACCTCCGATCATTTTCTGATGGTTTTTTTCTTTCCGGAGACCGGCTTCTTTACACTATATCCAAAGCTTCCGAGGCATTCTCCGAGTCCGTAATACCGCCCGTGGGAATACGTCAAAAGCTTTGCCCGTGAGAGGTGGAAGGTATCCTTTTCATCCATATAGGCATCATCCACATCGACTGCAACGATCTCTGCCAAGAACATGTGATGGCTTCCCAGCTCGTCCACACGAACCACTCGGCATTCCAGATTCACCGGGCATTCCTTGATAAGCGGCACAGAAACCTTGGATGCCTTTTCTCGTGTAAGTCCGCAGTCCTTCCATTTATCGGTATCCCGGCCTGATCTCACCCCGCAGTAATCTGTCGCATGGGCCAGCTCCTCCGTCGTCAGATTCACAACAAATTCCCCTGTTTCCCGGAGCATGTGGTAGGAATATCTTTCCGGTCTGACACTGATGGACAGCATGGGGGGATTGGTACACACGGTCCCGGCCCATGCGACTGTGATGATATTGGAATTTCCCTCTTTATCTGCCACAGAAACCATCACTGCCGGAAGTGGATATAGCATATTTCCCGGCTTAAATTGTCTCTTTGCCATATTTTCCTCCTACTGCTGCAGAGCCATCATGATCTGCGGAGCCAGCTGCTTCTTTCTCGAAACAACCCCTGGAAGGCTGACAAAGCCATCCAGCTTTTCCACCTCTCCATTTTCCTCATCTGCTGTGTGGAAGGCAGTTGCAACTAACTGCTCTGCTCCCGGCCCTACACAGATAAGCTCCGTCGACTCGGTTAAAATATTTGTCAGCATGAAAAACATCATATCAACATTATGCTGCTCGCGTGCTTTTTCCGAATATGCAAGCATTCTCGGCTTTAATTCCTCCAGCTCCTCGGAGTCTAAAGAGGTGATCTGTCCGATCCCAAAAACAGCGTTGCCCGCAGAGAAACGTTTAAAATCCTGATAGAAAATATCCTCATCGGATTTTCCCTTCAGATTGCTCCCGGCCGCGAACATCTTTTTCGCATATTCCTCCAGCTTGATCCCGGCAATTTCCGCCAGCACCAGCGCAGCCCCCTTATCCACAGCGGTACAAGTCGGGGAGCGGAACAGCAGCGTATCGGAAATGATCGCACTGCAGAGAAGGCCTGCTGTCTTCTTATCGATCTTGACTTCATTTTCCTGATACATCTGGTAAACGATCGTTGCCGTACAGCCCAACGGCTGGTTTCTGAAAAATACCGGAGACATCGTTTCCACCGTGCCTAACCGGTGATGATCGATGATTTCACGGATATCTGCACTTTCCATGCCCTCTACGGCCTGACTCTTTTCATTATGATCCACAAGGATCAAACGTTTTCCCTTTGCACCCAGAAGATTACGTCTGGAGATCATACCCAGATATTTTCCATCCTCGTCTAAGATCGGGAAATCACGATGACGCTTATTGGCCATGATCTCGCGGATATCATCCAGAAAATCCTCATCCGTAAAGCTGATGATATTATCGGTAGTCATGAAGTAGCTGATCGGCATGGACTGGTTGATCAGACGGGCCGTCGTGTAGGTATCATAAGGGGTCGTGATGACGGTACAGCCACGCTCCTGTGCCAGCTTTCTGATCGTCAGAGAAACTCCGGCGCCCTCACACACGATGATGCATCCGGCTTCCATCTCGATCGCACAAAGCTGGGACTCATAACGGTTTCCTAAAATAACCAGATCATTTTTCTCGATATAGTTCTCCATAAGATCCGGATTTGCCGCCGCGATCAGAACCTTTCCTTTATTAAAGTATGCCTCGGAATCACCGACTACAATACTTCCCTCCAGCGTATCCAGAATATTGGAATATTTGGTGTTGGCCTTGGAAATGATGCTGCTGTCATAAAGATCCATGTAGGATTTGGTGATATCGCCGATGGTGATCACACCCTCAAGGATCCCCTCCTCCGTCACGCAGGGAAGTGTTACAACATTGTTCTCCTGCATCAGGCTCCATGCATTTTTAAGGGATATTCCGCGGTTTACGCCCTTTGTTTCTCTTATCTCAATATCCTTTACCTGTGTTTTTACATTTTCCACCAGTCTGGGGGCTTCTACGCGAAAATGCTTTAACACATACTGCGTTTCCGAATTGACGTTTCCGGCCCGGCAGGGCTCATATTCTTTTCCCGTTATCTGCCGCTTCAGGTTGGCATAGCAGATCGCGGTGCAGATCGAGTCAGTATCCGGATTGCGATGTCCGATAACCAATGTCTTCTGCTTTTCCTGATTGTTCATATCGCCTGACCATCCTTTCTCTTTAACAATCTATTTACACCTTGTTCACATTTTATTCACATTTATTTATTATGCTATTTGCATAGAAACAATTATGTTTCCACCAATTAATTAGCTAAATTGCACATAGATTTTTCATAATTGCCCCGGTTGTATAACCGGGGTCTCCTCATTTTATAAGCCCTTTTTACCCGTCTTTTATCAATCTTTTATTGGAGAAAAGAAGCCGTACACCGTCTCATTTATATCGGTGTACGGCTTTTTCCCGCTCTGAATAAAGGCCTCTATCCGAGAACCAGCTTCGCTGCCCCATAGATACCGGCATCATTTCCCAGTGTCGCAAGTACAATATCCGCCTTCTTTGTTGCCATTGGTGACAAAGCATCGTAATACCGTCTGATCTTCTCTGTCAGGAACGTGCCCGCCTTGGAAACGCCTCCGCCGATCAAAAATGCCGGCGGATCCACCACCATGGCGATCGACGCCATTGCCCAGCCCAGATAACGGCAGGAGGTCTCAACTGTTTCTAACGCCAGTCCGTCTCCCTTTTTTGCCTCATCCAGAACATTTTTAGCGGTAACACGCTCATAGGTTCGTAAGGCAGACGGACGGTTTTCATCTGCCGCAAGAAGTCTTTTAGCAACTCTGGCGATACCGGTCGCGGAGGCTACCTGCTCCAGACAACCGTATCCGCCACAGTTGCATTGCTCCTTCTCATCCTCGCATACATGGATATGGCCGATCTCACCTCCGACACCCTGCATTCCGGTCCAGATCTTCCCATTCAGAATGATCCCGCCGCCGACGCCGGTTCCGAGTGTTACCATAACGAGGTTTTTATAGCCTTTTCCGCCGCCCTGCCAGAGCTCGCCCAATGCCGCCACATTGGCATCGTTGGCACTCCTTACCGGCATTCCTTCTAAAAGTCTGCTGAGAATATCCTGCGGATTCATTGCCTTCCAGCCGAGATTAACACAAAATTCTACATACCCATTTTCCAGTACAGGACCGGGAAGTCCCATCCCGGCACCCTCAATATCAGATATCGGGATGCCCGCCTCGGACAGCTTATTTTTGATCGAAGCTGCAATATCACTAAGGATCTTCTCCCCGTTATTTTCTTTTCTGGTCGGAATCTCCCATTTGTCGATCAGCGTTCCGTCTGTCTCAAAAATGCCGATCTTAACGCTTGTTCCGCCGATATCAATTCCTATACATTTACGGTTCATGGATATTTCCCCTTTTGTCCTTAATTTCAGTCTGTATTACTTTAGTCGACTTATAATTCTTTTACTGTATTTACAACGTTCTCTACTGTAAATCCGAACTTTTCAAACAGCTTGGCAGCCGGTGCGCTGGCGCCGAAGCCCTTCATGCAGACATAGCCGCCGTCTAAGCCGACATATCTGCCCCAGCCGAAGTCGGAAAGTGCCTCGATTGCAACTCTCTTACGAACATTCTTCGGCAGAACCGCTTCCTTATACTCTGCACTCTGCTCCTCGAACAGCTCCATACACGGCATGGATACAACACGTACCTTCATTCCTTCCGCTGCAAGAGCCTCCTTAGATTTTACCGCCAGCTCTACTTCAGAACCGCTTGCGATCAGGATCGCATCCGGTGTTCCCTCGCAGTCATCGATCACATAGCCGCCCTTTAAGGCATCCTTGCTGCTGCCTGCGATAGGTGCAAGATTCTGTCTGGAAAGAACAAGGGCTGTCGGAGTTTCCTTAGAAGTAACGGCAGTCAGCCATGCAGCAGAGGTTTCTGTTGCATCACAGGGACGGAATACGCGGAAGTTCGGCATTGCCCGGAGCATAGCCAGCTGCTCGATCGGCTCATGGGTCGGGCCGTCCTCTCCTACTCCGATGCTGTCGTGGGTAAGAACGAACGTAAGCGGGAGCTTCATCAGTGCAGAAAGTCTTGCCATCGGCTTAACATAATCACTGAATACGAAGAAGGTCGCAACATACGCATTAAGACCGCCGTGAAGCATGATTCCGTTTCCAATTGCAGTCATTGCCAGCTCTCTTACACCAAAATGGATATTTCTTCCCTCCGGTGTTTCTGCGGAGAAGTCTCCGGCTCCCTTCATCTCTGTCTTATTGGACGGAGCCAGATCGGCAGAACCGCCAAACAGGTTCGGCATCTCATCCTTTAAGAGGTTGATCATCTTTCCGGAAAGAGAACGTGTTGCCTCTGCCTTGTCCTTCTCAAGCCATAATTCCTTCTTTTCGAGCATAGCCTTGGCATCTACATCCTTGTGGTACTTGTCCCACAGTGCTTCCATCTCCGGATATTCTTCGCAATATGCAGCAAACATCACATTCCATGCCGCCTCAACATCTGCTTTTTCCTCAGCAAGTCTGGAGAAGTGCTCATATACCTCCTGCGGTACGAAAAATGCCTCCTCAGACGGCCAGTTGAGGGTCTCGCGCAGGGCTTTTACATTTTCCTCACCCAGCGGCTCGCCGTGTGCGCTTGCTTTTCCCTGTTTTGCCGGGCATCCGTAACCGATCTCTGTCTTGATCGTAATAAAGGACGGATGCTCTGTATCTGCCTTTGCCGCCTCGATGGCAGCGCCGATGGCGTCAGCATCTGTACCATCCTCGACCATGATCGTCTGGAAGCCGAATGCACGCATACGCTCCTCAACATTCTCGCGGAATGCAATATCGGTGCTTCCTTCGATGGAGATCCTGTTGGAATCATACAGTACGATCAGCTTTCCGAGGCCTAAGGTTCCTGCAAGAGAAAAGGCCTCTGAGGAGATGCCCTCCATCATACAGCCATCTCCGCCCAGTACATAAGTGTAGTGGTCTACGACCGGATAATTATCTTTATTAAATACAGCTGCAAGGTGCTTTTCAGCCATTGCCATTCCGACTGCCATACCCATTCCGGCACCTAACGGGCCTGTTGTTGCCTCCACGCCTACGGTATGACCGTACTCCGGATGGCCCGGTGTCAGGGAGCCCAGCTGACGGAAATTCATAATATCCTCTTTGGTGAGGCCGTATCCGAACAGATGAAGCAGGGAATAAAGAAGCATGGAACCATGTCCGCCGGAAAGAATAAAGCGGTCACGATTTGACCACTGTGGGTTTGCCGGGTTGTGGTTCATGTGATTTGCCCAAAGCTCATAAGCCGCCGGTGCACTTCCGAGCGGAAGTCCCGGATGTCCGGACTTTGCTTTCTGGATCGCGTCTGCTGATAAGATCCTTATGGAATTGATTGACAATGTGTCAATAGCCTTCATAATTCTTCCTCCTGTAACTTTCCTTTTTGATTAATAGTTTTTATACAGTCAGCGGGAGCTTACATCCCGCTTCACTACCCACTATAGGCCATGGCTCCGGAGACATTCTCTCTGCCGCCCCTTCGACATTCCTGCTTCCGTTCCTTACCTTAGCTTGATCTCCTCCATCTTCTCACTGCCTGCAATGATCAGGGAGTTTACATGCTTCTTTCCACCACGTACACAAGAGATCGGAAAATCAAACTGGCCCTCGAATTTTTTATTGCCGTCCATGTTATAGACTCTGCACGAATCCTCATTATACAGGATAAGTCGGCTTCCGTCAATTTTGACTCCGGTATAATTATAATCAAATTCTACGCTGCTGACTTTTTTCCCATCGGCGGAATACACATCCAAACGGTCGGACGCTCCCGTTGTGTTTTCTACCACCACACCGGCATACTTGTCCGAATAGCAGATGCTTTTGATCTCCTCCTCGACCGGAACGCTTATCACGTTCGTATCCGGGATCACATTTTTTACCGAAATAAAGGTGATTCCCTTATCGGTAAACGCCGCAACGGTCTCTGCATTGATATAGCATACTCTGGCTGCCAGCTTATCGTCAAATTCTTCTTCAAATGCCCCGATGAAACGGTTATTGACATTCTTTCCGATCTCTGAGAAATCATAAAATGCCACTTTGTTTTTTAATGCTCCGTTTTTCAGATACATGACCGACATAACGATCTGCTTTCCGTCCGGAGACAATGCGATATCCACCGGATATCCGTCACCCGAAAGCAGCATCTTTATATTGATCCCCAGCTCCTCGCCATTTTTTTTGAAATAAAATATATAGCTTGCTGTACTGTCCTCGACGACCGCTGCCGTTACGCCCTTTGCCGATACCGCTGCCTTTGTGATCGGAAGCTGGGTCTTTGCCACACCGGTACAGCCCTCCGGATTGCAGATATACATGTTATTGCCCTGCTGATCGGCTATCACGGCATAGTCTCCGTTGACGTTGATGATCGGCGTCTTCATCTGGTAGCTCTGGGTCCAGATCGTTTTTCCGGATGCATCGATATAAGAGGCGCCATCCTTCGTATAGCGGATCATATTCTCGCCGAAAAATTCATATTTTACAAAACTGCCCTCACTGATATTCCTTGAGGTCAGGCTCTGACCCTCCGCAGCATCTGCACCTTCTGTCTCTCCTCCGTCTGCAGCAGGGGGCTCGTCGGTATAACGCATAGACTGCTCCCAAGCCACATTATACTCCGTATATTCATACTCCTTTTGATACCGATACCAGCAGAAGCCGGTCGCAGTCAGAAACAGGGTAACAAACAGGCTGATAAAGAGCCGTTTTTTTCTGTGCTGTGCCTGAGCACGGCGAACGATCTCCTCGCTGTCCTCCTCATCATACCGGGACAAAGCCTCCTCTCTGGGAAGCGGAACGATATTTCTGCGGAGCTGTCTTTTCTTTATTTCTCTGTCCATAGAACTCATATCACCCATAAAAAAATCTCCCGGAAATGCCTATATATTTTCAGTATACACCATTTCCGGAAGATTCGCATTAATTACTTTTTTATTTTTGTCCCCTTACGGAAGAACCAGCTCCTGTCCAGCAAGAATCCGATTTTCATCCTCCAAGCCATTTAAGCGGCAGATTTCTCCAAGCTGGGTGAGATCACCATACTCCTTCCAGCATATTCCATAAAGAGTTTCTCCGGGGCCGACCTCATAAACACGGCTTCCTTTGCCAAAACCGACAAGGCTCTGGCCCGGCTCCGCAAAACCGGCTCCTGCGGACGCTCCCGCTCCGGCTTCCGCCTCCGGTGCTCCTGCCATGGATGATCCCGATCCGGACATTTCCAATTCCGGCGATTCTGTAGACGCTTTTGCCTCTGATGCTGCTGGCCCGGACGTTCCCTGATCCGAAGCTTCCGCCCCTGACTCCCCTGTGGTCGTCTCTCCTGTGGTCGTCTCTCCTGAGCCCGTTTCTGAGGATCCCGCTGCAGCTTCCGCCATCCCGGGCGTTCCTTCGGCTGCCCCTCCGGATCCTGACTCGGCTGCTGCTTGTGATGCGTCTGTTGGATAAACATTTCCTTTTATTTCTTCAATTGTGAAATCAGGCTCATTTGCAATTTTCTCCGCATACTCACTCCAGCCGGACATTCCCTGTGGCAGCACCGATGTCAGTACACTCTCCATTTTCTGCATCTTTGCGTAGTTATTGACCAGCACAACGCCACCGGCTAAGATCGCCACCGACAGGCTTCCGCAGACCATTCCCAGAAAGCTTGTCTTTCTGTGATGCAGCATTGCCTCCTCCTTCTTTACCGACATACGCTGGCGGAAATCCTTGATCACCGTTTCATGAGATCCGGTCTCCACCCGATGCACATCCTTCCGTGTTATCATATAATCCTGCATAAGCTGATTTCTCTCATAATAAATACAGTGCCCCTTTAGCCTGTAAAACCCATCCTCCGACGTGACATAGACAGCTTCTTCCCCTTCCAGTCCGTGATTCAGGTACATGAGCTGATTTTTGCCGGAAAAATACTGAATATGCTGTTTCCAGTAATTTAGAGGACTGAGCTGGCTGGAAGGGCTCCCGCACAGAAACCATCCCTGTATCGTGCGATTCGGAAAGGCTTCCTCCATTGCCTGATACGCCTTTTTCCATGCAGAATCGGAAAAGCTTATCTTTTCCCCCTCTGTTTCTATTTCCTCCATCTCCAGGGCGCCGTCTACAAAAATATACGGAGTCCCGTCGTGCTGCTCTGTAGTGCCTAAGAGAAGTCCTGCCCGCATGGTCTGATTTCCCGCCGGATACAACCGCTTCAGATATGTATTGACATAATCCTCCATATAAAATCGTGCCACCTGATCTGTTTCCCCGATCTGACGAATATTTTTGGGCAGCCGGGGAAACGGATTATATAGATCTCCCATTTTTTCACCTCGCTATGATCTTGCCTGTCCTTATTTTTCTCAAGCAAAAGTATAGCATGGGAAATCCGCAAAACATGTCAGATAAGGGACGGATCTTCAGAAAACTTTTCGACATACCGGTCGATCAAGCTCATACCGAGGCAGATACTGCGGCTGATCCGATCCGCCAGTCCCATTACGATCGAAAGCCGTACGCTCTGGAGAAAAACCGGATCCTCACACACTCCTGATCCGACAACTCCCGTGATAAAGATGTCACCGACCGCCCCCAGCTCCTTTTTTACCCCCAGTCCCGGCCGCAGCTTCCCCCGGCCAAGTGTAATGGAGCCCACCTGCTCCGTTCTTCCCACCGACGCATCCACTGCTATCACAACGGCCCGCTTCAGCTTATCTTCCATTTCCAGCATGCACTGCTTTAAATTTACCGCGTGTACCGGCCGATCCAGTGTCCCCATGACCTCTCCACGGCACAGACACTGCTTCGTCAGCTTATACCCGATCAGCGGCCCTAAGCTGTCACCGGTGGAACGATCCGTCCCGATACACAGAAAGATCACCTCCGATTTTCCTGTCCGCCTGAGCTCCTCCAGAAGAAGCATCAGAAATCTTCCTGCCAGCCGCTCGACTTCAAAGCCTTCTCCTGTTTCATAATAATAGATCTCCCGTTTCCCAAGTTTCATTTTCATCCCGTTCCCTCCGGTTTCTATACGCTATTATAAGCGGACAGCCCCTGATTTATACACGGGACTCACAATATTTTTGTGGCTTTAAAGCGGCAGATATGATATACTGATGACATCTTGGCAAACGTATAATGTATATGCGGACTGTTAAAGGCAGCCCACAGACCAGCTATTCTGAAAGGGGTATTACTATGAAAAAAATCGGCGCAATCACTGTCGGTCAGTCTCCCAGAGTTGATCTGATCCCGGAGATCCAGCCCATCCTCGGAGACTCTATTGAAATTATTCAGGCCGGAGCTCTGGACGGACTTTCCAAAGAGGAGATCGCAAAATTTGTTCCGCGTCCCGGTGAAAGCATTCTCGTATCCAGACTCGCAGACGGAACCTCAGCTATGTTCGGAGAATCCTACATTATTCCCAGACTGCAGCTTTGCATTGACAATCTCGAAAAGCAGGGTGTTTCTCTGATCCTTTTCCTCTGCACCGGAGAATTTCCGGCTGAATTCCGCTCTAATGTCCCCCTTATCTTCCCTGACCATATCTTAAAGGGACTGATCCCGGCCATCGGCGTAAAAAATCTGTCTGTTATCATTCCTGCAAAGGCGCAGGCGGAACAGATGCCCGAAAAGTGGAAAGACTGCTGCAACTCTCTCCATATAACCCCAGTATCCCCCTACGGCGATCCTCAGGCTGTTTTTGAAGCTGCAAAGGACATCCCTGCCGACACAGATCTGATCCTTTTAGACTGCATCGGATACACTATCGAAATGAAGGAGCGTATTCAGGCTCTGACCCAGAAGCCGGTTCTTCTTTCCCGTACTCTCGTAGCCCGGGTGGTCCGTGAATTAGCTTAAAAAATATGAGCAGATGCGCTTCCGGAGGCTTCGGACGCATCTGCTCATTGCATTAAGAGCTTATTTTTAAATCAAATGAGGTTTCACATCTGCCGGGATCAGACACTCATATTTCTGTCCCCGCATCCGCTTATCAAACTCCGCCCGGGCTTTTTCGATCAGCTCCGGAGATTCCGTCAGCTTCTCTGCTGCAGCTGCCAGCACCTCTGCTGCCAGACATGCCCCCTTCTTTGCGATCGTTGATTTTCCCTGTCCTGTCCACTGCCAGCTGTGGGAACCGGCACCGTAGCTGTAACAGTTTGCCAAAATCTGTGCCGTCGGAACGACCCAGCTTACATCACCCACATCGGTGGATCCCGGAGTACAAACCTCCGAATGGATGCGGTCGATAAACTTGTCACACAGCTCAGATGTTTCCATATTATCCTTTAATGCCAGAATATCGACCACGCCGTAGGGCAGGTTGGAGAACAGCTCCTCCTGATCAAAGGAAGCCTTAAATTCTGCTGCATATCTGCGTTCCTCCTCCGTATATTCCGGTATCCCTGTCTTTAAGAACGCTTCCTTAAGAACGTCCTCAAGAACAAAGTTCGGCATAGTATCGTAAATTCCTTCATCAAAAATAATATCTACGGTAGTGCCTGTGATCAAAGCTGCTCCCTTGGCCACGTCGCAGACTCTCTCATAGAGCTTCTTTGCCTTCTTTGCACTCGTAGAGCGGATGAGATATTTCACCCGGGCCTCAGACTGGACTACGTTCGGAGACTCACCGCCGGAATTGATGATCGCATAATGCAGGCGTTCATCCGGCTCGATATGTTCTCTTAAATAGTTTGCGCCGACATCCATGACCTCCACCGCATCTAATGCACTCCTGCCGAGATGAGGTGCTACTGCTGCATGGCTGGAAACCCCATGGAAATCGAAATACACCTGAATACATGCCTGACTGGAGCCTGTCTCCACGGCATGGAAATTGGACGGATGCCATGTCAGAGCCACATCTGCATCATCAAAGAAGCCAGACCGGGCAAGATATGCCTTTCCGCTTCCGCTCTCCTCTGCCGGACAGCCTACGATCTTTACGGTTCCGGATTTTTTGTTTTCTTTTAAATAGTCACGGTACAGCAGGGCGGCACCGATCGCTCCTGTTCCCAGAAGATGATGACCGCAGCCATGTCCCTGCTCTCTTTCCTTAAGAGGGGAATAGCCACAGACATCTGCCTGATGGCTCATGCCATGGAGCGCATCATATTCCGCAAGAAAGCAGATCACCGGCTTACCGCTCCCGTAAACGCCGACATAGGCAGTGTCCATATCTGCGATCGGAGTTTGCACTTCAAAACCATGCTCCCTTAAAAATTCCACCATTCTGGCACAGGACTTGTGTTCCTCAAAGGCAGTTTCCGAATAGCCCCATACGTCGCAGAGCAGAGAATACAATTCTTCTTCATATTGCTTTTTCACGATCTTATTCTCCCTATTATATTTGCATTTTCGATCTCGTTCAGACTGTTTTGTGACCTACTTCAGATACTGGTCAAACCATGCCTTCATTTCTTCCAGACGGTGCACACGATGAGCCGGTTTTCCACTTCTGGAGAGTTCATGATTTTCGCCCTCAAACAAAACAGCCTTAGACGGAACACCGCGATACTTGATTCCCGCAAACATCTGCATTCCCTCAGAAAGCGGACAGTTATGATCCTCTAAGGAATGGATGAACATAGTCGGTGTCGTCACCTTATCGGCGTATGCCACCGGTGACATTTTCCATAACTTCATCGGGTCTGTCCACGGAGTATTGTTTCCGCATTCATTTACATCAAAGGAGAAGCCGATCTCGCTGCAGCCGAAATCGCTGAGCCAGTTGGAAAAGCTTCTCTGGCTGACAGCAGCCGCAAAGCGTCCTGTATGGCCGATGATCCAGTTCGTCATCCAGCCGCCGTAGCTTCCTCCGGTCACGCCAAGGCGTTTCTCATCGATGGCCGGATAGAGCTTTAATACATGATCGGTAAATTCCATAAAATCGTTATAGTCAATAGTGCCGTATTTTCCTCTCAGATCTGAAAATTCATCGCCCCTGCCGTCTGCTCCTCTGGGGTTGCATAAAAATACAAAGTATCCCTCATTGGCAAACCACTGCATCTCATGGAACAGGGTCTTTCCGAAAGCAACTCTCGGGCCGCCGTGCATATCAAGGATCGCCGGATATTTCTTTTCCGGATCATAATCCTTCGGCAGGATCACCCACCCGTCGATATGAACGCCATCGGAATCCGTAAAGCCTGCCTCCTGAAGCTCGCCGATGTATTTGTCCTTCAGGGCATCTCCGTTCAGATCGCCAAGCTGCTTATAGCTGTTTTCTCCGTATTTGCGTAAATATACCTCCTGAAGCTTTCCGGGCGTCCGTCCGATCATGACAAAGCCTGTCTCTGCCGCACCAAAGCAGTCGATGGCGCCGTCAAAGTCAAAGGCTTTAACGATCTTTGTGCTATCTAATGTATATATTTCGCCCCGGGTGCCGACGCATGAGCAGAAATATGGTTTTCCCTCTGACACAAGCATATTAACACCGCCGCCCAGCATAATATCTCCGGTCGGTGCGCCGCCGATGGAATTTCCGAATTTTGCTGCCATCGATACCGCTCCGTTTTCATAGACATAAAGATCCGGATACTGGCCGCTGCCAAATTTATCCATTGTGCTGCCGCTAAAATAGATCTTAAGCTCCTCAGAAGCCTTATCGCAGGCAAACAGGCCGATATGCATCCTGTCCGGACCGCAAAGCTCCTTCACGGAAGAATCGGAAAGGTCAAAGCAGTATAAACCGTTTTTCTGCGGAAGAAGATGATCATAGGAGACACCCTTATAGATCAGGGTATTCCGGAAGACATCAAAATCCCCAAGAGCAAACAGCGGCTCTGTCACGCGTCGGCAGGCTTCTGTTTTTTCCTCGAAGATAAAAAGAGTGCTGCGGAAACGGGAAACAAAGTATGCACCGTTCTGCCAATACGGAAGCTCCTCGATCACATGATAATCATAATATTCCGGCAGATCCTCTTTCTTCTCCGGACGGTTCAGATCCACGATGGCAGAAAAAGCGTAAACACCATCGGAGATCTTTTTGATCGCATCCACCGAATAGGGAATCTCAAATGCCTTAGAAGCCTCTCCGCCGTTTAAAGACATACGATAGAATACTGTTTTTTCCGCAAACTTTTCCGGCTTGTCCTCCTCTGTTCTCTGTGAAGCAAACAATATGGTATTTTCATCCTCAAACAGAAGATTTTTTTCTGCACCGAAGGAGGTCAGTCTCCTGATTTCTCCCGTGCCAAGCTTCAAACCGTAGATCCATGAATCATAGCTGTTCTTCTTTCTGTTTGCCTGCTTACCGATAAAAGCGGCTCTTTTCCCCGATGGAGATACTGTGATCCCCGACAGAAACTTGTAATTCATCAGATCATCGACTTTTATTTTTTCCATTTTCTTCCCCTCCAAATACTATTCTGCTGTTTTCCCCCGGCAGATATTTTATTCCAGCTGCTTTTACTTTTCAAGTCGAACCTCCGTGAGACTTGGCGCGTGATTCTGGTCAGCGAAGCTGACATATTCATATCAGAATCACTGCGCATCCTCGCGGAGCGTTTATCTCAGTCGAAGACCTAACTCCTTCTAAGACAAACTTGCTGTTACTCACCATCTAAAAGTGGGAGTTTTCTCGACTGAGATAAACAGTTTCTGCTTCGCTAATGTTCTTTGCTTCCCCGTTCCGGATGATATCCTCCAGTGCGGTAAGCTTTTCCATCGTCATAAACTCTTTACCCGCATAGACCTCATAATGATCTGCAGCAAATAGAACCTTTTCCTTATAAGAGGCACGCACGTTCTTCAGGTCTGCGATCGTTTGGGAAAGCTCTGCCTCCATCTGATCGACCTCTGCCTTGTGATTTCCCATGATCTCATCGGAAATGATCGTTTTTGTAACCGTATCAAAGGTGTTTAAGGCATCTTTTTTCTGTCTGTTTGTCATTGCCAGATCCTGATCGAGCTGAGCGATCTCATCGTCAAACTTTTCGAGATTATATACCGTATCATTTTTATCTTTTCGGATCGTTCTTGCAATGATCCTTATCTGTTTCTTTGCCGCACGGATCCGATCCCGGAAGTTACAGCCCTCCTTCAGGACATCCATATATTTCAGCTTTGTTGAATTACCGACCTTTACATATATCCCACCAAAGATCAGGATATCTAAGACATAAATGACTGCCATATACCACGTTTTCCGATCCGGGATCAGGAAATAGATCCCGCACGGGATAGCCAGAAACAGGATCAGAAGCGTAGCGAGCATGACAAGCACATCCCGAAAGCCCTTTGTAAAATACAGGGAATAATACAGACTACTGCAGCAATATCCCGGCACATGATTGGCCTTAAAGATCGTTCTCCTCTGTCTCTTTATTTCCTCTATTTCCTTGACCAGACTCTGGGTATCCTCAGCGATACGTTCCTTGACTCCCTGATTTTTTGCCTTCTCTCTTTTAGTGCGGGCCTTCTTTAACCTGTCCTGAAGCTTTCCGATCTCAGCATCATAGCTTTTCGCTATTTCATCACCACGCTGCTTCACTGTCTGGGCAATTGAATCCGCAATTGTCCTTTGCTTTACCTTCAGAGAATTTTCCAGCTGCTTTTCCTGGCTCTCAAGCTCCTTCTCCTTCTGCTTCAGCTGCTCCAGCTCCTGAACTACCTGTCTTGCTCCGGCAAAAAAAGAGGCATAATCCATAATCGGCTGTTCCATCTTTTGTCCGTTACTGCTTCGTATTACAGTAACTTCCTCCTTTCCACTTCTAGTTTTCTCTGAATTTTCTGACATGACTTGTATCTATATAGCTTACTACAACTTTCTTCATCCTACAAGGATATGTTGTCGAAAATATAAAAACATATCCTATCTTTTTCCGCCTCTTTACTTTCCCGCTTCGATCCGCTATACTTGAAAAAACCGAAGGCCGTGCTGCTTAGAGAACACATCGTCCGAACGCTTTTACAGGAGGTAACATGTTATGTTTCGTATGTGGGGAAAAATATGGAAGGATAATCATCTGATAAAAGATATGGTTGCCGAAAACTCCGACTATTCTATGTCCCGCACCGCTATGGTCTTTCAAGCCGTCGAGGAGATCTGCCATAAATTTGATCTCGGACAGCCGATATGGCTTGATTCCAATATCAGAGATTTCAAGCTTCATGACCGTACCCGCTTTACTCAGGACAGCTTTATTGAAGCGATCGATTTCGATTATCTCGAGATCCATGTAATCGAGGAATAGGAATAAATCAGAAATGGCAGCAGGAAAGTTCCGGATCTTTGCCGGAGCTCTCCGCTGCCATCTTTTTTTGCCCTTAGGCAGATTTTTGCCAGTCCTTAAGGAAGGTACTGCTGGAGCAGCTCCCCCAATAGTCGGACTTCTTCCGGCTTCAGCTCTCTGTGCGCCTTTGATTCTTTCTCGCCTGCAGACGGCTTGTCCCCGGAGTCATCCTCCCCTCGGGCATGCTCCCGACTGGCTGCAATCTGATCTAAGCTCTCCCGAAGATACGCGATACTCTTTACAAGCTCATCTCCACCGGCCGCCGGTGTTTCTCCCCGCCCGCTCTCTTTTAAGTTTATCCGGTCAGGATCTTTATCCGTACTCTTTTTTTTCGGCAGAACCGCCAGCCTGCCTCCCGGCTTCTGTCCCAAAGGCTTGTCCGCCTTCTCGAGCACAGCCACCGCAGGCCCCTTTCTGACTGTGGCGTCCCCGACTCTGCTGCTTATTCCGGAGGATCTTGCGGGAGCTTTGTCCACATTTTTATGAAGATGCGGTGAGTTTTCCACATAATCTACCAGACAATCTGCCAGCTGCTGGCGTTTCGATGAGGTATTGGCCCCGTTATCTACCAAAACCATAAAAAGCCCGCTTAAAATTCCCAGCGTTCCGTACAGTACGATATAATAGGAATCACACCGATACCAGTAGGAGCCAAAGGCTGCCGCACCTCCGGTCAGGAAGCACAGGATCATGGCCTGCACCGATATATTGTCCCAATCATCCAATGCCATTCCCATGAACCGAAAACAATACATCTGTTTCTCTATGTATGCTCCTGCATTTCGGATCCCATGACTGATCAGAAACATATTTTCCGTCTTTTGCTTTAACGCCTTCAGATTCCTGTTCTTTGTCAGCGTCATATTTGCCGTTTCTTTTACCATTCTTTTGTAGAGGCTGCCTGTTACAAGCTTGCTCATGATCCCGATCCCGCATAACACGGCGAAAACATAGAGTGCTTTTCCTGTCTGTAAAAACTGCAACATAAATAGCTCCCCTTTCTGCGTCCGGATATCTCCGGATGATGGTTCCCATTATAACCACTTAGAAACCATTTGAGAAGATTGAGAAGCCGAAAATCGTTCGTCAAATACCGTCTGGATTCGATTCTTAAGGTCTGTTTTTACAGTGCCTCTACCATGGCAGCCATGAGACGGACAGAATGCTCGATCGCCTTTGCCTCAAATTCGCTGTAATCAACATGAGCACTGTCGTCTGCCTTGTCCGAAATTGCACGAACGATCAGATATGGGATTCGGTTCAGATATGCTGCCTGAGCGATCGCAGCTCCCTCCATCTCTGTGCAGTATGCATCGAAGGTATCGCGGATCCAGTTTTTCTTCTCCTTGCTGCTGATAAACTGATCGCCGCTGGCTACTCGTCCCGTAAATGTACGGATGTCCGGATTTGCCTTTTCACAGCATTTCTTTCCGAGCTCCAGAAGCTTTTCATCCGCCGGAAATTCGCTGACATCCATCTGCGGGATCTTACCGGCCTTATATCCGAATCCTGTTGCATCCATATCATGCTGAACCGCTACGGTAGACAACACGATATCTCCGATATTGATCTCATTTCTTAATGATCCCGCAATTCCTGTATTAATGATCCCATCCACATGATAAAGATCTGCAAGGATCTGGCTGCAGATCGCTGCGTTGACCTTACCAACTCCGGAACGAACCACAACTACATCTTTTCCTTTAAGCTTTCCCTGAAAGAAATCCATTCCGGCCACAGTCTGCTGCTGTGCCCCGTCCATCATTTCCTTAAGCTTTTCTACTTCCACTTCCATTGCGCCGATGATACCCAGCATGTACTTTTCCTCCTGTCATTATTGTCTAATCAGCTTATTATACGGAAGGTGAGGGAGAAAATCAATCCAAATCAAAGCAATCCATATAATAATCCACATATTATTGAGGAGAAAATTCGTTCGCTTCGCTGATGCCGGATCGTTTTAAAGTTTCATAGAGCCTCCGTCATTCTTCTTCTCTTGACAAAATCTTTATTCTCTGATTATAATCATATCTGCACAAATAATCAGGTAATCAGGAGGTCACATTATGGTTTATACAACACAGGGAACCTGTTCCCGTGAAATTTCTTTTGATGTAGTCGATAATAAGCTTCATAACGTCAAATTTACCGGCGGCTGCAACGGCAACCTGCAGGGTGTTTCCAAATTAGTAGAAGGTATGGATATCAACGAAGTAATCAGCCGTATTGAGGGAATCCACTGCGGCACCCGTCCTACCTCATGTCCGGATCAGCTGGCCCGTGCATTAAAAGAATACAAGGCACAGCAGTAATTTCCGAAACCGAACCGCAAGCATGGAGTCAAGCGGATATTCGCAATCCGCTTCGCTACTTGCTCATAACCGAATAAGGATACAGAAAATGCCGGTTTCAGCATTCATGACGTGCTGAAATCGGCATTTCTGTAACGAAGCATCTTTTTTCTATTATTCTACTTTTCTTGGTATTTCTGTTTTATTAAATTCTATTTCAAGTGTGGGCTAGACCCTTGAAACCTCTCTTACAGAACATCAACTCCTTACCTTTCTATTTTTATATATAATGGGCCCTATTATATATCAGATTTCATTTTTGGTGATATAAACACCATCTGTCTCTGTGGAACAGCCTTCCATACGATCTCCACATTGTACCATATGAAGACCGCGGACGCGGTAGTAACGGTTGAGCGGATATCCGGTGAGGGTAAAGGTATGCGTCATATAGGAAAGCTCTCCGTTTGGCATATCCTCTTTATGCTTTTCAAATTCCCAGTAACCAACCTGCACCCAGTCATTATCTTTTTCTTCCCAGTATTCTACAAAAGCCGTGTGGTAGATGGCATCCACATCTCGGTAAGCTATCGTATCAATGGAAACAAGAATATCCCCATTCTGCTGATTTACGATTTCCGCCACACCTTGTGCCAAAAATTCCCCTCGGGCATTTCTCCGGAATTCATCCTTGGAACGCTTCTGGGATTTATCCAGAAGGATACTTTCATTGTGTCTTCCGGGAACATTCTCCCAGGTAAGCTCTGCCGCCATCGCCTGTCCGAAAAGACAGAACGTGAGGAGCAGCGATACCATCATAATAATCAGTTGTCTTTTTTTCTTCATTTTGTTCCTCCTTTATACATATAAACGTGGGAGAGAAACAAAATGTGACAGGTTTTTAGTGAAAATTTAAATTTTCTACGATTTGTTTCATTTCTGCCTCGGGAATTGCCCCTGTTATATAATATACACCATCATCTATCGTCAGCACAGCCGAATAACCTTTTTGAGAATCTATTGTTTCTTCCCATATAGAGACATTCTGATCTAACCATTTATTATAAACATTAATACCCTCTCGCTCGCAATCTGAATTAAAGTCAAATGAAGTTTCCTTTAATCTTTGTATCTGAAAAACGTGCACCTTAACTTTTTCATATCGAAAAACAAATACTGCTTTATTTTCATTGATATCCATTTCTATAAACTTCATGTGCTTTGGAATATATCCCAGCCTCAGAATTTTGATATTCAATTTCTGACTTGCAATCTCATAGGCTTCATTCAGATCTCCTATATCTCTATGATTTCTTCCATTATTCATAACAATTCCCATATCTTTTTCACGAGAGCTGAAGAAATAACTATTTCCTCCCACCGCCTTTGCTCCCAGCATTCCCACAAAGGCAGCGACCAAAGCAACCATAAGCATACGTTTCCGTCTTCCGAACCGGAGCACTTTGCCTTTTCCCGATGCTTTTGCCGTGACTGCTTCCAGTGCTTTTGGCGAAACCACCTCCGATATCTTTTCCGAAACTCCACCTAAAGCTTTGTCTGCATTTTCTTCCGAGGTTGTTTGCGAAGCTGCCACCAGCTTCTTTTCCGAAGCTTCTTCCGGAGCTTTCTCCGGTACTCTCTCCGTGGCTGCTTCCGATATCTTTTCCGAAACTCCTCCCAAAGCTTTGTCTGTGTTTTCTTCCGAGATTGTTTGCGAAGCTACCTCCGATACTCTTTCCGCAACTTTTTTCGATTCTTTCTCCGGTACTGTTTTCAGCTCTTTTTCCACGGCTGTCCCCGGCACTTTCTCTACTGCTTTTTCTTCTCCCTCCTTGCCTTCTTCGCCTTCCTCTCTCCTCATCCGTTCTGTATTTATTGCTTCCCGTTCCATGAGCTTTTTAAAGATTCTCTCCTCTGCACCGGAAAACTCAAATTCCCCCAGAGCCTTCTCCGCCTTTTCCAAATCTCTCAGAAGCTGCTCGTCCGAAAAGGAACAGGCATCCTGAAGGATCTGTTTGAATTTATCTTCTTCTGTCTTTTCCTTATCCGTCATGTTGAAACACCTCGCTTCTTTTTTATTTCCTTTTTGGGGGTTGACATTTTTTTCTCATTCATTACTATTAAACTAGTTAAGCAAGCGTACAGGAAAATCCATGGAGGCAACGTTTATGAAAACTATTATACTCACCGGCGGCGGTACCGCCGGTCATGTTACCCCGAATCTGGCTTTGATCCCATCCTTAAAGGAATCCGGTTACGATATCCACTATATCGGCTCCTACAATGGGATCGAACGCAAGTTAATTGAAGGCTCCGGTATCCCCTATGACGGGATCTCCTCCGGAAAATTACGCCGCTATTTCGATCTGAAAAATTTCACAGACCCCTTCCGCGTGATAAAAGGATACGGAGAGGCTTTAAAACTTATCAAAAAATACAAGCCCGATGTCCTGTTCTCAAAAGGGGGCTTCGTAGCGGTTCCCGTTGTCCTTGCAGCCAAACATTATCATATCCCGACGATCATTCATGAATCCGACATGACACCGGGTCTTGCCAATAAGCTGTGCATCCCTTCTGCTCGCAAGGTATGCTGCAACTTCCCGGAGACCTTAAAATACCTTCCCAAGGATAAAGCAGTTCTTACCGGCTCGCCAATCCGTGCGGAGCTGTTAAAAGGGGATCGTATGGCCGGTCTGCAGTACACGAACCTTTCCGCTGCCAAGCCGATCATCCTTGTTATCGGCGGAAGTCTCGGCTCTGTTAAGGTAAATACTGCGGTTCGTCATATTCTTCCCAGACTTCTGGAAAAGTTTCAGGTCATCCATATCTGCGGAAAGGGAAATCTGGACGAATCACTGATCGGTACTCCCGGATATGTTCAATATGAATATGTTGACAGTCCTTTAAAGCATCTGTTTGCCGCTGCCGATATGATCATCTCCCGTGCAGGTGCAAACTCTATATGTGAGATACTGGCTCTTAGGAAACCTAATGTGTTAATTCCTTTATCTGCTGCTGCCAGCCGCGGTGATCAGATATTAAATGCAAATTCTTTCGCAAAGCAGGGCTTCTCCGCAGTTCTCGAGGAGGAGAAGCTTACAGACGATACCCTGTATGAAACAGTTGTAAACACCTATGAAAACAGGCGCCGTTTTATTGAGGCTATGGAAACCAGCCATTTAAACAACGCCGTAGAAACCATCAAAAACCTGATTGAGGAAGTCTCCGGATCTTAAAATGCATCCTTAATATCCCGAAGATCCTCCTCAAGGCAACGTCTGGCTCTTGAAAGTCTTGACCGCAAGGTGTCATAAGATATTTCAAGAGCCTTACATATCTCCTCCGGCGTTCTGCCCTCCAGATAATACATCTTTACAGGCTCTCTCCAGATATCTTTCAATGCCTCGACCGCCTCCCGGATCCGACAGCTGAGCTCCGATTGCTCTATGGCAGCTTCCATAGTACAGCCCGATCTCAAGCTGATCTTATCCATTTCTTCGGCACAATTCTCATAGCCGGCCGTTTCGATATGGCTGTTTTTTCGATACAGGTCGATGCATTTATTTTTTACTATTTTGGCCATCATGATTTTCGTTTCTTTTTCATCCAGTGTGCCAAAATACTCCGACTTATAAAAACACCAGAACGCGTCCATGACAATATCTTCCAGATCATCATAAGGCGCGCCCTGTTCATAGGCAAACTTCATATACATTCTTGCGTATTTATTGATCAGATCCTGCAGCAGCTCTGTATTATTCTGCGGCATATTTTCTCCCTGGTACAATGTTTTTTACAAAGCTTTTTTAATCTTCTCTGCCGTTTCGGCAAGAACCTCCGGTTTTTCGGATCCCGGAGTCCATGTTACCATAGAAGGCCCTCCCTCATATCTCGGGATCACATGGACATGGAAGTGGAATACCGTCTGTCCGGCTGCCTCTCCGTTATTCTGAACCAGATTAAAGCCTGCACAGCCAAGGGATTTTTTCATTGCTGCACCGATTTTTGCTCCGAGCGGAAGTACCTTTGCCGCTACCGCGGGATCCAATTCGCAGACATCCTTAAAATGTTCCTTCGGCAAGATCAGGGCATGTCCCTTTGCTGCCGGCCCCAGATCAAGGATCACACGAAAATCTTCATCCTCGTAAACGGTTGAGGACGGGATCTCTCCATTTGCAATTTTACAGAAAATACAATCCTTATCCTTCATGTTAGTAACCTCCATAATTATCATGTTTTTTAGGCTTGCGATACAGGATCAGACTGAGTATGACTCCCAGAAGCAGACCGGATACATGTGCCGCATTATCAACACCTTCGCTGGTAAAGCCGATATACAGCGATAAAGCAATCATAACAGCCAGCTGTCTGGTGTTAAGATCCTCCAGCCGCCCTCGATTGACCATAACGGCATAAAGAAGTCCTCCTACGACCCCGAATATTGCTCCGGACGCCCCTGCGGATACAACCATCGAATCGGTTCCCACCACCAGCATAGAGATCCAGTTGGATCCCACTCCGCAGGCGAGATAGAAGATCAGATACTTGATGTGTCCTAAGGCACGCTCCATATTATCGCCGAGAGCAAATAATACGATCATGTTATTGACAAGATGCCGGATACCGAAGTGCATAAATATTGCGGTAAGCAGCCGGTAATACTCTCCGTCCTGAAGGACCGCCGGTGCCAGCATGGCTCCTTTTGTATACATAAAATATGCATCCTCTGAGGAACCTGTAATTTCCAGATAAAGGAAATACAGCACGTTCAATCCTATCAGCATCCAGTTCACATACGCTTTTTTTCCAGACCCGTATCCCATATTTTCAGCTCCTTCATGCAGCCTACTATACCACATTTTCCTTTTTTCTGCAATGTGGCAGCGCACACATACATTAATCCGGGATCCATTGCGGATCGGTTTTGAGCTGAGCACATATCGGCCTGATTTTTTCCTGCTATTTTATCACTCCGAGTCCCTTGCCGACAATAGAGATAAAATCCTGAACGTTCGTTACGATCGTCGTCGCAGACAGACTTCCCCGGTCTAGCAGCTTATTGACTACAAATTCATCCGCATCGACTGTATAAAGATACACCGGACGCACGGTTCCGTCAGGAAGCACACGGAAAGAAGGTGTCATATTTCCTGTGGCGATCGTATGAAGCATAGTTGCCAGACAGATCACGCAGGTAGCATTTTTAACCACGTTTCTCATGGCATTCTGTCCTGCATAAGCGTCCCCGATCACCTCCGGCATCGGGCCGTCATCCCGGATCGATCCGGTCAGAACGTATGGCACATTGTTTTTGACACAGCTATAGATAATACCGTTATCGATCCCATATTCCTCGATAAACTTCGGGATCGATCCGCATCTTCTTACTTTATTTAATACATCCAGATGATTGTAGTGGCCATTCGGCTGAGAGATCTGCGTATAAATGTCCTGACCGAGTGCCGTATGGAGCAGCGCTCCCTCCAGATCATGGGTTGCCAATGCATTTCCTGCCATCAGACCGTCCGCATAGCCATTCTCGATCAGCGCCTGCATTGCATTTCTGGCATCCTTATCAAAGGAAAAGGCAGGCCCCATGACCCATACGATATTTCCGTGCTCCCTTTCATACTTAAGAAGCTCAAACAGATTGTCATAATCTCTTGCGTAGGAGGTTTCTCTGCTTCTGCCCTGACGAAATACAAATTTATCATTCAGAGCCTCCGACTCCTCCTCAAAGCCGTTACAATGAACATAGATCCCTTCTTCGCACTGCTCACTGCGTCCTAAGATCACCTTATCCCCTTTTTTCAGGTTTCTGTTCTCAACAACCTCCAGATGACCGTCTTCCTGTATCACTACGCTGGAATCCATGCGGCTCTCTTTTGCGAGTACCCACTCTCCGTCGATCTTAAAATACTCCGGATACATGGATGTACTGTGGAAATATTCCGGTGCGACCCCATCCTTTTCTGCAAGCTCCCATTTTACATTCGGTGCATCCGTAAATTGTTTCTGTGAAAAATCCGGATGATGATACTCTGGTAAATGAAACGACATAACTTCCTCCTCAAGCTTTTGTATACATTTTTGCTGCTTCTAGTATATACACAAGGTGCTCTAAAAGTAAAGCGGGCCTTTAGCTTAAAGCTTACCTGAATTGAAATTTTCTTCCGGCTATTTCCAATGTTCCTCCTATAAAAAGCTCAGCTGATCCGTTTGCCTCTAGAACTACTCCGTTTACCTTTGTTCCGTTGGTAGAATTCAGATCCGTAACGATATAGCTTCCATTTTTTTCCTCGATACGGACATGTAATCTGCTGACCCCCGGTTCATTCAGGCAAAAATCGTTCATTTCCCGGCTTTTCCCGATCAGAAACGGAAAATACCCCACGGGGATCTCCATATCTCCGGTTACTGCTGTCAGCCTTCTGCACTCATGCTCCACCGGATGAACCGTGAGCAGCATCGTCTGTACCTCATCCTCTGGAGCTTTATCCGGATCCATGTGCCCCTGTCCAAACAGAAGCTCCCATGGATCCTCCTCTGCTTCTTCTGTTTTTCTTACCGGCTCCGGCTGTTCCTTAAATTCTTCCGCATACGCCTCGTTTTTCCCTGTTACTGCGCCCGCATCGTCTATATTCCCAATCTGCTTCTTGTTTAAAAACCATGCCAGTACGCCGGCACCAAAGAGGCATTCCGCAACACCGAGAATCCATTTCAGACGCAGTAAGCCGTCCATCCCCAGCCAGAAAAACAAAACCAACGGCACCGCTGCCATCAGTAAAAAAATTCCTATCGGAAAAAGAATATCCATCCTCTTATTGCCGACAACAGCTTCTGTCAGCCTCTCATGATTGGAATTATTTCCATAGTCTGCTCCGTTTTGGCAGTAATTTCCGTTCCCATATTCAATTGCATCCCGGCACGCATTCCCACGATCTCCTCTGTCCTCCGCTTCTGCTTCCGTTTCCCACTTTGTTCCATCATATTGCTCCGTTTCCTCTTTACTGCAAGGTATCTTCTCGCTTTCTCTACTCCCCTTCCTCTGGCTTCGTTTCAAACATTTTTCAATGTCCTCCACCCCAAAGTTCTCTTTTCTGCATTCCCGAAATACAGAAAAGGCAAGAATCACTGCATTCTCGTCCATATCATCTACCTGATCCAGAAGATATCGTGACAGATCACAAAGTCCTAAGGAAATCTCGTGGTCATAGCCCGGTATATAACAAAAGGCACATTGAAACGAATCCGGATCGACATAGATACATTCCGGCTCCAGACAGATACATCCCTCATCCAGTAAATATTTTTCCGTCTGTCCGAGAGCCGTCAAAAGATCCGCCAGCAGACGCTCTAACTCCTTCCCTTTAAGCCTTCTGCAATCCAACAGCCGCAGCAATGGTTGTCTGGAGGTGACATCATAATAATATAGCCTTTTTTCATTGACCTGCTTTTCATAAAGCGGGAGGAAGCAAGGGATCCGATTCCCTGCAAACATCCGGATCACATACCGCTCCCTTTTTGCGGTTTTCGGTTCCAAAATCATATAATTTCGATTCATTTCCCGCTTAAAAGAAAACGAAAATTCTACAGCTCTTTCCGGCTTCGGTTCGTATTTAAGTTCCATCCCTTCCATCCGCTTTTCCACCTTTTTTCTCTCTAAACGCCTCCAGCCTCCGCAGAAACAGCTCCGGCCGAAACTCTGAAAACTCGATCTGGGCACTCCATTCACCTGTCGCAGCTTTCCCCGACACTTTTCCACCGGTCATGTCAATATTGACCCGGTAATCCCCAAGCCACAGTCTCGGATCCCCCATTTTTGTCCCACGCTCAGAAAAATATTCTTCCTTTTTTTCCTCTGTGATATTATAACGGGCTTCTTCGATCACAGCTTCCAATATCATTTTTCCTGTAACCTCATCATGGAGCGTATAGGCAGACTGTATGACCAGCCCAATGGCAAAAAGCACTATGATCATGACGAAAGCGGCCTCTACGGTAAGGCTTGCCGAAAAATGTCCCGTATCGCTCCCTCTCTCTAAAATAAGATCAGCCACAGTCCCGCCGGAAGAAGATACGGAAGAAACGGGAGCTTTTGCTTCCCGATCCGACCTCCGCCGGCAAAGGAAACAGCCAGAAGGGTCAGACTGTATATTCCGCAAAAAATAATTCCTGACAACAGTAAAAGCAAATTTTCGGTCGCTGTAAGATATAATCCGGTCACTACAAAAAACCATCCGTCCCCATCTCCGATCCCTCCCTGTGTTATATGGTGAAGCAGCAAAAGTGCGGCTCCTACCAATACAGACATCCCTGTCATCTTCAGATCCCGTCCCGTCAAAAAGCAAAAAAGACCTCCCAAAAATCCCGCAATGACAAGGAATCGTCCGCTGATCTCCTGACATTTCACATCCTGCCACACAGCATATAAAAGAACGATCAAAAATGTTGCTGCCCAAAGGCCATAATACCATTCCTGCAAATTTGAAAGCATTTTCTATCCAAACCTCCCCTTTGACATCTGCTCTGCGAATTATTGTAACTATTCTCAATTCCCGGCTTCTTTCCGGTTTCCTGCACTTTCTTTCCTTCTCTCACAATACGAGCACAGTCCAATGTGCTGAACCTCCTTTAATGGTACGGTGCGGACATACGACGTCATTGCCGGGCAGTCCTTGTCCGTATGAAAGTGATCCCCTCGGGGTGTCACATAAACATTTTCTCCTGCCGTATCTCCCTTCGCACATCTTGCACAGGCCTTATATCTTTTTCCGTCTTTGTTGCGCTTCCGGGAGAGCTCTTTTACCGGCACTGTCTGATACTGATTAAAAATATAGTGACAGTCCCTATAGAGATGATATCGTCCCATCCCTTCGCCGACATAGACCGTATCTCCCAATTCTCCGTATGTATCTTCCATACTCCCTCTCAGTTTTCCGTCAATGCCATTCCATATCCTTCTGCGGCAGACCGCATGCATGCGTACCGTCTGCCGTATCCCCGGAAAAAACGGAACCCTTTCCTCGTACACTGCCTCCAGCAGAATATCTCCCTTTTTATTTCCGATCTCCACATTCTTTAACCCAATATCATCCTTATGGGGCTTTAACTTTCCCATGATCCATATACCGGCTGCTGCGTCCGAAAGAAAACCGGAAGCCGGAAATTCTTCTAATACATTCTCCCCCTCCTTCAGTTCTGCATAGCAGCTCATTTTCTCACCGAATACTTCCAATTCTGTCTGGATCTGTCTCTGTCTGTCCAGCCATTTCATCGGCTCCATCAGTGCAGCCGAAAACATAAGGAAAAGCGGAAGACACACAGAAGCCTCAACCGTCATACCGGCTTCATATCGTTTACAGAGGAACCTTCTAAGTGTTGAGAACACTTTTAAAAAGGTATGTACCCTTAAGGAGGTGAATGGCAGTACCCTCTTTCCCGATAACGCCGTTTTTTTTAATTTATTCAGGGGGAATTTACAAGGTACTTGGAGAGACTTTGTAGTTAGATAATGCAGTTGAAATTTCAATTTTTCCTTACTTTCTGACTGAACGCCCGAAAAAGAGAGCACCGCCATTCACCTCCTTTGTTCTTTTATATAACACTTTAATACGACCATCCGGCTTCAATGGTTTTTTCATAGCTGTCCCGCCGGAAAAATACATGCCGCTGGATCACCTCTGTCTCCAGCTCAACCTGAATTGCACAATCCTTCACCGCAAAATCACCTTGCTTTTTTCTGACGTTCATCTGGATCACAGACATCATCCTCGCATTTCGCACTGTACCATTCTCAAGGAGCAGCAGGATACGCAGATAATCCATATAGCTCATTCCCTTTTGCTGCTCTTTTTTTTCCGGCTCCAAAAAGTTCAGGGAAAGAAGGCCGTCAAGCCCCAGCTTCCATGTCGAATCTTCTTTAAAAAACGGAACCCTTCCTCCCGCAAGAATACCCCTTACGTCACATACGGCTTCTCCGAAGGCCCACAATGAAAGAATAAAAAACGATAAGATAAGCTCCGCCGGAACATTTCCCGCCGACAACGCGATCGCCAGACTGCGTACCTGCTCTCTCTTGGGCTGTGAATAGAGTAAATAGAAAAGATTCATTGCCCCTCGCACTGCGATCAGCCGTTCCACCAAAACGGACAGATTCTCCCGATCTGAATTTTTCCCGCAAAGAAGATATTCCAGTTCATATTCGAGGGGTTGATCCGGGATGGATCCTCTGCTTTCACATTCGCCGAGAAAGGAATCAAAAAACAAAAGGCAATATTCTCCAGTCAGGATTTTATCCGTCACGCTTTCCTTTGGCAGCTCTCCCTCACAGTCCCCTACAGTCTGTGAGGCGGATATCTTTTTTTCGGAGGTCTCCATGTCATCCGGCACCACCAGTTCAAGCAAGTCTCCTGAAAATATATTTTCCAGACGATCCAGCAGGGCTGCACTTTCCTTATCTTCCTTAGACAACACGGCTGCTTCCGGAATAATCGTAGCCTCTAAACATTCCTGCACATACTCCCAGTCCATTTCTCCATCTTCCTCATCCTGTTTGCTCTCATCCTCCTCTCCTTCATCTTCACTCCCTCCACGAAGAAGCTCCATGACCGACTCTAAACAGCTCCTGCTTTCTGCCAGGATATCCTCCTTTTCCCGATACTTCTTAAGCTCCTCCTTTGCCGCCTGCTCCATATCCCTCATCGCAGACAATTCCGTATTGAAAAAGGATGCGGTTTCTTCCGGTCTTGCCTCCTTCTTCTCCATATCTTCCCTGATCTTTGAGATCCGTTCTGTCAAGAGCGAATACTGCTCCGTTAGGTCGGAAAAATTCTCTATCTCCTCAAGCAGTGCCCGGCACTTTTTCTTAAGCTTTCTTTTTCTCCGGGATTCCGCCGCGCTCTCCGCGTCACTTTTGATGCTGCCCATCGTCTTAAGCGACTTTTCCAGCCTTCTTCTCACCTTCTCCAGCTCCCGTACCTCTTTTCCACTTTCGTGACACACCTGCATAAGCTCCCTGAAATTACCGGCCTGCTCTGCAAACCTTGAGTTTTCAAGAAGTCCTGCCATGTCAGCCGCTATCTCCGGCATGCGATACTTAACATAGGAGCCGATCTCCTCCTCCAGCGGCCTTCCTCCCTCCTCCGTCATCGTTGTGATCCTTTTGATCCTGCTCTCCCGTTTTTTCATCGGGTACAGATTTTCCTGCTCCAGATAAAAATCAAGATATTCGTCAAAAGCCTCCAGCACGGCAGCTTCCGATTCATATTCCAAAAACAGCAGCCGATATGTATCCCAAAGGTTTCGGTTGTACCGGCTCATGAGGGAAGACATTGCGGAATTAACTGCCATATTTAAATATAATCCGGCTCCGGCTGTTCTTGCAGACTCCAGAAGCCCCATTAACAGCGATAGGATGCACACGATCGACAGGCTCAAAAACACCATGATCTCCCCTCTCTTTTTCATGATCAGTACACCTCTTTAGACTGTTTGTTGATTTCTGTAAAGATATTGCTTAAAAGAGTATTGATCTGTTTTTTAAACACGATCACGAGACCGATCAAAACCACTAAGATCAAAACAACCTCGATCACGCCGACTCCGTCTTCTTCCATTAAAAATTCCCGCAATCTCATAGCTCCTCTCTTTCTCTCTCTTCTTTGCCTTTTTTCTTTATCTTCTCTTTTCTTTATCTACCCCAGCGAAAGAAATGCCGGGGCAACTACGATCACCATGACCACACCAAGGATCCCGAACATGGGGATCAGCAGCTTTGTTGAGGCCTCCTCGCCCCTTCGCCTTGCAATATCCGCCCTTTGTTTAAAGGCCTCCTCCATCTCATCTTCCAGCAGCTTCTTAAGATTTTTCCCGCCGGAGGACAGACTGATCTCTAAAAGCGAGGCAAATTTCATATAGCTTCTTAATTCACAGCGGCGCCCAAATTCCGCATAAGCCTGTCTTTCAGGCATTCCCGCCTCCATCTGATGAAACGTGATCTGCATTTCTCTGTATACCGGCAAAAGCTCCTTTTTCCCGCCCCCCGGGGGACCGGCCG